>CASGHA010000130.1 GCA_949319355.1 uncultured Methanospirillaceae archaeon
CATACCGCACCAAGGTATGTCGTACCAGGCCAGCGGTTCTGGGTCAACGCCACAGTCTGGAACACCTGCACGAGCTGCTGGGTCCAGAACGCCACCTGGCTCGCCGCAATCAATGAAGACGCACGGCTCTTCGGGCCGGAACTGATCCCTCTCGACCACGAGGTCTGTGGTGGGCAGACGTATCCGTTCAGGTTCCTGCTGACCGCTCCCATCAACCACCCCGGAGACCACCTCCTCCGCTACCAGCTGCTCTTCAACAACACGACCTGGTGCGGAGAGGTCCTTGAACTTGAAATCAACGTCACCGGGCCGTGGCAGCAGAACCAGCGCGTGCCAGAAAAGGCGTACATGAAGTCCACGGTGCCGGGACACTTTTCGCTCGCCCCGACCAAAGCCGCGGACACCGCCTTCGTAGTTTCGGATTTCGCAGCAAGCAAACTCCCGTCGACCGCACGGTTCATGGACATGACAGGACCCGCGCAGAGAAAAGCCCCGAACGGAGAGTTCGGGCCGGTCGCAACGCTTTCCGCGATGGTGACATCGTTCAGGTCGCAGGTCGGGTTCATCCCGACACCGTCCTTCAACTTTAAAGACCTCATCAAACCGCGGAACTGATCCTCCCACCCTCTTTTTTCAGGGAGTCTACAACCTTCTCCGTGAGATTCCCGGTGCGGTTTTCATAAAGGATCATCTTCTTGAGGAAAACCTGGCATCATCCCAAACGGGCATTATTTCATTCCGGTTTTACAGCCTCTCCCCGTTCCGGAAGGGTAGTTGATGGTCATGAAAAAAGCCTGTGATCCCAGAGGTTTCAAAAACATGGGGGCGCGTTCCAGCCCAGGCAGAGTTCCCTCTTTTTTGGTGAACACGCATCACAAGATCATTAGTCCCTTTTCGTGATTCCGGTGCCATATCATATAGAAACCTGACCCATTATCCGATAAGGGATCCAGCAGCACTACGGCTCTAAATCCTCAATGTGAAATGACCAGCCAATGATATGCTTTAATGCCGATCATATCAGCGTATATCATTATTGTAATTCATTAAAATAACTCAATAATTTGTTCTTTTGGCGTCATTCCCCATGATCTCGCATATTATCTTAATACCAGGATGCAGATGAAAGTGCGGACACGATCTGATACCGGTCCACACGAGGGTGAAGGAAATGAACATGATAAAGATGGTTGCGGGGGCGGTCCTCGGGATGCTCCTGCTGTTTGGAATTGCGGCAGCAGTCTCTCTTGATGATCCCTATTTCGGTGACGAAAGCAAGATCCCTGCAGGCCCTGGCCTGACCACGAACGAGGCAATCAGCACCTGGTACAAGCTCGAGTGGAAACCACCCGTTGCAGTAACCCCGCTCCCGACGCTCCCGGTCATCACCAACTACCAGCCATCGGCGTCGCTCCTCACCAAGAAGACCGTGGCGACGTCATCAGCACCCAAATCGACGAATTCCGCGTTCCACAAGCTGAAGATTGCGAACTCGGTAACCCTCAAGTAACGCCGTCAGGACCGGTATCAGGTCCAATATTCCCTTTTTTAAATCTTTTTTATCGAAGCGGTGATTCCAGCCGTACCCCCGGTCTCCCATAAAACCATTATGGTTTACGTCCCCATAGTACCGGGTTTTATCATGCGTACTTCCATCGCATCAGTCACGCCGGACACGCCGACGGCTGCGGTCACCGGGTGGGTCCACGAGATCCGTGACCTCGGGGGGCTCGCCTTCATCCTCCTCAGGGACCGGACCGGGATCCTCCAGGTCACCATCCCAAAGAAAAAGGTCCCCGAAGCCGTCGTCGAGACGGTCAGGTCACTTTCAAAGGAATCGGTCATTACGGTCGAAGGCACGGTCAAGGCCATCGAAAAAGCCCCGGGCGGAAGGGAGCTGGTCCCGGAGAGGATCACCCTTGTCAGCGCCTCTGAAAGTCCCCTGCCCCTCGACGTCGCGGAAAAGGTCCAGGCCGAGCTCGATACCCGGCTTGACGCCCGGTTCCTCGACGCACGCCGGCCCCGGGTCGCCGCCATCTTCCAGATACGCTCCCGGGTGCAAAGGACCGTACATGAGTTCCTGTACGAACGGGAGTTCATCAACATCACCACCCCGAAGATCGTCGCGGCGGCGACCGAGGGGGGGACCGAGCTCTTCCCGATAGCCTACTTTGAAAAGGAAGCGTTTCTCAACCAGAGCCCGCAGCTCTACAAACAGATGATGATCGCCGCCGGCTTCGACCGGGTCTTCGAGATAGGACCGATCTTCCGTGCCGAGGAGCACAACACGACCAAGCACCTGAATGAGGCGACCTCGATAGACGTCGAGGTCTCGTTTGCCGGCCACGAGGAGGTCATGCAGCTCCTTGAGGACCTCGTCATCGCCTGTTATCGCGACGTAGAGCGGGACTGTCCCACACAGATCGCCGCTATCGAGTACGAGGCGTTCGCCGTCCCGAAACCTGGCTTCAAACGGCTCCAGTACAAGGACGCCATCGACATCGCCGCGCCAAAGCTCGATGAGCCGATCGCCTACGGTGACGACCTGTCGACCGCCGCCGAGCGCGCAATAGGTGAAGAGATGGGCGAACACTACTTCATCGTGGACTGGCCGACGGAGATCAAGCCTTACTATGCCATGCCGTACGAGGACAACCCCGCCGTTTCAAAGGCATTTGACCTCATGCACCCAAGGATGGAACTCTCGAGCGGAGCCGAGCGGGTCCACCAGCACGACCTCTTAAGGCGCCAAATAGCAGCAAAAGGACTGAATCCCGACAACTTCGGCTTCTATCTGAGCCCCTTCAGGTATGGGATGCCACCGCATGCCGGCTGGGGGCTCGGGGCAGAAAGGCTTGTAACCACCATGCTTGGCCTCCAGAACATCAGGGAAGCTGTTTTATTCCCGCGCGACAGACACCGTCTCGTACCATGAACCCCGGGCTGCCCGCTGTACCCATCCCCACGACCGTCGTCGGGTCCTACCCGGCCGTCGCGGGGAGGGGCCTCCGTTCACTTCTCGACCCCATGAAGGCGGCCGTCAGGAACGCCGTCGCCGACCAGCGGGCGGCAGGGATCGACATCATCTCTGACGGGCAGGTGAGGGCAGACATGGTGACCTCCTTCGCCTCCAAGCTGCCTGGGATAACCGGTCAGGAAGTGACCGGGAAGGTCATGCCGACGTCTTTCGGCATAACCGTCCACGACACGGCCTATGCCTGTACTCAGCACCCGTTTGTCAAGGGCATCCTCACCGGCCCTTCGACCCTCGCATACGGGCTCCAGCTCCGGACCCGCCAGTACCGTTCCCGTGACGAACTCGTGCCTGATATCGCTCTCGCGCTGGCACACGAAGCCCGCGAACTGGAACGGGCCGGAGTCTGCATGGTCCAGGTCGATGAGCCTATATTCTCGACAGGGGCTGCAGACCTCGATACCGGACATGAAGGAATCCGGATCATCGCTGAAAGCACGTCGCTCCCGGTCGTCCTCCATGCCTGCGGTTCCATCTCGGCGATCGCCGATTCCCTCATTTCCATGCCTGTCGATGTCCTTGACCTTGAGTTTTCGAAGAACCCGGAGAACCTTGAGGTGATGGGAAAGAGCGACCTGAAGGGAAAGAAGATCGGGATTGGCTGCATCGATTCGACGACGGACACGATAGAGCAGGTCTCAGAGATAGAAAGGGTCGTGCGGAGAGGCGCAGAACTCTTCGGGCCGGACCGGATTCTCGCCGACCCTGACTGCGGTCTCCGGATGCGCCAGCGGGTCGCAGCACGCGAGAAACTCACCCGTATGGTCGAAGCGGTAAAAAACGTCAGGAAAGACCTTTAATTAAACAATCCTGGACGTGGTCGAGAGTTCAAGACCTTTTTCGGTGATCAGGTATGGGACGACGCGGCGTGGAGCGGGGTGGTCCCGGATTTTGTACACTATCAGGGAGCGCTCTATCTCGTTCATCTGGACACTGGTCCGGAGCTCTATGAAGATGTCAACGGAGCGTTGCAACCGTATTTCCTCGACCGGGAGGTGGGTCTTTTCATATACAATGAAAAGGATGTTGGACCCGTCTTTCCTCGCCTGGTCCCGGGCACTCCGGATCAGGTCAAGACCCGCCTCGATCCCGTGGTCCATGATGATGGACGAGAGCGAGTCGATGACGACACGTTCGGCATTGAAGTACGAGGCGATCTCCTCCGGGGACTTGCCTTTCGCTTCCACCATGCCTTCCTCGGGGAGCCCGTCCAGCATCAGGTAGGTCCCCTTCTTCCCCTCGGCATTCCAGAACTGGAGAGGAAGGTGCTCGATCCCGGAAAGGGGCGACCCGATGATGATGGCAGTCATGCCGACAGGAAAACCCCCGGAAAGGGCCAGGTCAAGACCTACGATACCGGTTGAGCGCTTGCCAGATGATGCCAGTGACTCTCACCCCTTCGTGGTACTGAACCTTGTCCCGAATGGATTATCTATGCTTTGGGTACCAGGGATGCATACTGCTCCCGGAGGGTCCGCCTGAGCAGTTTCCACCCATGCACACGGGGGAGAGCGGGTACAATAATGACGGCCCGCGGGACCTTGTACCCCGAAAGCCGCTCCCGTGCGAAGGCAACAATATCATCTGCGGTAACCTGGATGCCATTCTTCACGATCACCGCAGCGACCGGGACCTCCCCGCGGTGTTCGTCAGGCACCCCGAAGACCGCAACGTCTGCCACCCCCGGGTGGTTGACCAGGACGTTCTCCACCTCGGTCGGGTAGACCTTCCATCCGGACATGATAATCATGTCCTTCTTCCGGTCGGTGATGAACAGGACTCCTTCTTCGTCGAGGTACCCGATGTCGCCGGTCAGGAACCACCCTGCTTTCCTGAAAACGGCAGAAGTCTCTTCCTTCAGGTTCCAGTACCCATGGGCAACGGATGGACCGCGGAGGGCGACCTCCCCGGTCTCGCCGGGCGGGAGCTCGCGGTCAGGGTCGGCGGTATCGACCACCATCACCTCGGTATAGCCGACCGCCACCCCGACACTCGTGTAGTCCCTGGTGAGATGGGGGTATTCCGGGATCGTGGTCGTCCCTGAACCGATCACGATCGTCTCGGAGAGCCCGTACGAGTTTGCGACCGGGATCCCGAAACGGCGGTCAAAGGCCTCCCAGAGGGACGGGAGGAGCTGGCCGCCTCCGCTGATGATCACCCGGACCGTGCTGAGCGCCTCTTCGGTCCCGGGCTTACTGTTCACCAGGGAGTGGATGACCGGGGGCATGCCCGCGAGGACGGTGACCCGGTAATCCCTGCACAGGACAAGATACTTCTCAAGGTCGAACCGCTCCATCATGACAAAGGTCGCACCGGCACGGAGGGCGGCTAGCCCCCAGCTGACACCGACGTGACCCATCGGGTAGATGCCAAGGTAGACGTCATCCGGCTGTATCCTGAGGGCTTCCCGCTCCGCGTCCAGGGCGCTCATCCAGTTTCCGTGGGACAACATGGCCCCTTTCGGTTTACCCGTGGTCCCCGAGGTGTACTGGAGCTGGCAGAGGTCGTCGCAGGCACAATGGACCGCCCGGAGGTCGGGAGAGGATGCGAGAAGATCGGTCCCGCCGGCGTCCCATCCACCCTCTTTGTTAACAACGATGATTGTTTTCAGGTTTTTGGCCCTGCTCCGGACCTCTTCTGCAACGGCCGCCCCGGAACGGTCGGTAATGACCGCCGTAGCACCTGCGTCGTTGAGGGCATGGAGCAGCTCGTCACTGCGGAAGACGATATTGGTCGGGACGGCAACCGCCCCGATGCGCCAGATGGCAAAATAGGACACGAGGTACTCGGGGGTCGAGTCAAGGTAAATGCAGACCCGGTCGCCCTTTTGCACGCCGGTCATGATAAGCCCGTTTCCCACCCGGTTCATCATCCCGCGGAGGTCGCGGTAGGTGAGGGTGCTGTTTCGCGACGGGCAGATCAGGGCGGGTTTCAGCTCCGGAACACTCCTTGCATCAAGGAGCGATGTAACATTTGCCATGGATAGCCGTGGTCTCCTGCATTACAGTTTGACTGGCAGGGACGATAAAATCGTACAGGGTCGTCCGCGTCCTGCTGACACAGGGGATAGGGACCCAGCCTGAACCGACCGGATAGTATCTCTGCTGGGGGACCTGTCCGGCAAGTCAAGGCAGGGTTATTCAGGGGTAAGGCATAACCACGCGATATCCCTGAAAAACAGCAGGAAAAAAGAAAAAATCAGGCCGGGTTCTCCGGTCACTGGTATTCGGGGGGCTGGACGTCCTTCGGGAGACCACCCTTGAAGTGCTGTTGTATACGCTGGTATGACTCGAGAAGGTTCTTGTTCATCGTCGGGTGCACCTTCCCGAGCGCCTGTTCAAAGTGTCCTGATGTGACCATGGCCGAGCCCTGTCTCATCGCCAGCATTCCGGCCTCGCGACAGAGGGTTTCGAGGTCAGCCCCGACATAACCGGCGGTCTTTTGTGCTATGGTGCCGACGAGGGCCTCGCGGGCCGGATCGGCCAGGGCCAGGCTTTTCCTGGCAAGCGTTTCGGAGAGGACCCTGCGACGGGATGCACGCGTCGCCGGCGTCATCCCCTCCGGCTTTTCTCCCGTGAACAGCGCCAGGACCCCCTGGACATCCACCGTGCTCCCGTTCCCGATGCTTTCAAGCGCTTCGATAATGGACTCCTCTGAAAAACCGTCGGTCCCGGTAACGATCTCCTCGGAGACCGAAGCCTCGATGGGCATCGAACGGGTGTGGATCGACAGGATCTTCCTCCGGTCGGCGGCATCAGGCTCACCAATGTAAACGAGCCGGTCAAAACGCCCTGCCCTGAGGAGGGCGGGGTCCACGATGTCGGGCCGGTTGGTGGCACCCATCACTACGACATCCTTAAGCTCCTCCAGCCCGTCCATCTCGGTGAGGAACTGGTTGAGGACGCTCTCGATCACATGGCTGTCGCCAGTGGACCCGCGGGCCGGCGCTATGGCATCTATCTCGTCGAAGAAGATGATGGCCGGGGCGACCTGTCTAGCCTTCTTGAATATCTCGCGGACGGCCCGTTCGCTCTCGCCAACCCATTTCGACAGGATCTGCGGGCCCCTGACCGCGATGAAGTTGGCGCCGCTTTCGTTGGCTACAGCCTTTGCGATGAGGGTCTTCCCGGTACCAGGCGGTCCGTACAGGAGCACTCCCCTCGGGGGAACAATTCCCAGGTCCTCGAACCGCTGGCGGTCCATGAGCGGGTACTCGACCGCTTCCCTGACCTCCTGCTTGGCCGCCTCGAGACCGCCGACGTCCTGCCAGCTCACGTGGCTTACTTCGAGCATGACCTCCCGCATCGCTGAGGGGCTCACGTCCCTTAATGCCGTGCGGAAGTCCTTTCCGGTGACGAACATCCTGTCCAGGACTTCTTCGGGGATCTCCTTCTCCTCGAGGTTGATGTCGGGGAGGTAGCGCCTGAGCGCCCGTATCGCAGCCTCCCTCCCCAAAGCAGCAAGGTCGGCCCCCACGAAACCATGGGTCTGCTGGGCGAGGAGATCGAGCCTGACATCCTCGGCGAGGGGCATACCCCTCGTGTGGATCTTCAGGATGTCGTTCCGGTCCGTCTCAGCCGGGACCCCGATCTCGATCTCCCTGTCGAAGCGGCCCGGACGGCGGAGAGCGGGGTCGATGGCGTCGAGCCTGTTGGTAGCCCCGATCACGACGACCTGTCCCCGGTGCTCAAGACCGTCCATCATGGTCAGGAGCTGAGCGACGACTCGCCGTTCGACCTCTCCCGTGACCTCTTCCCTTCTCGGGGTTATCGAGTCGAGCTCATCGATGAAGATGATTGCCGGAGCATTGGAACGGGCCTCCTCGAAGACCTCGCGGAGCCTCTGTTCGCTCTCACCATAGTATTTTGAGATGACCTCGGGGCCCGCGACCGAGATGAAATGGGCGCCGCTCTCATTTGCAACGGCCTTCGCGATGAGGGTTTTCCCGGTGCCCGGGGGCCCGTACAGAAGAACACCCTTGGGGGGTTCGATCCCGAGCTTCCTGAAGAGCTCCGGGTGCCGGATGGGGAGCTCGATCGTCTCGTGCAGCCTCTGGAGCTCATCTTTCAAGCCCCCAATGTCCTCGTACGAGATGCGTTTGACCCCTTCAAACCCTTTTGCGGGTTTTTCCGAAAACTCTACCCTTGTGTTCTTGGTGATGATGACGGCGTTCTCGGGTTCAATTTCAATGACCTTGTATGCAATGAGCGACGGCTGGATGAAGGGCAGCCCGACCATGATGGGAATGGAGTCGTTGTGGACGACGGGAAAATCGATGAGGGCGTTTTGCACCGAGGGGTTGTCAGCCACCGGGATGTTTTTCGGAAGGTCCTCAGGGGGGGCGAGCACGACGACCTTTGCCTCTATCTCCTCCCTGATACTGGATACCTTGATGGTGTCCCCGATCGAGACGCCGGCATTCAGGCGGGTGAAGTTGTCGATCCGGATCTTCCGCTGGTTCCAGTCCTCGAGCTGCGCCCTCCATACCTTGGCGACCGTACGCCGCTTGCCCTCTATGGCGACGATGTCTCCGGGAGAGATTTTGAGGGCAAGCATGGTCTCGGGGTCGAGCCGTGCCTTTCCTCCCCCCTGGTCCCCGGGATAGGCACTGTCGACTTTTAAAAAGATTTCCGGCATTACCTTTAAGGTCATCTCTTCCGGATTTATACATACGCGATCATGCCAACTCTCGTCTTTGACCCGTTTTCCGGTGCATCGGGCGATATGATCATCTCTTCCCTCATCGACCTCGGGGCTGACAGGGATACCGTGGTCCGCGCCATGGCCTCCGTTGCAGGTATGCCTGAAATCACCGAGGTACGACGAGCCGGCCTGCGGGGGCTCCAGATAAGGACCAATGCAGGGCATTCCCACCGGACCTTTGCAGAGGTCGAGGAGAGGGTAGAGTCGGCTGATGCACCAAGGACGGTTACACGAAGGGCCATGGAGGTCTTCCAGGTCATCAGGGACGCCGAGGAGGTGGTCCATGGCGGGGCTGCCCACTTCCACGAGGTTGGAGCCGATGACGCGGTTGCCGACGTGGTCGGGGCCTGTATGGCCCTCAAGTCACTTGAACCAGACTGTGTTGCCACTCTGCCGGTCACGGTCGGAAACGGGACGGTCACCGGAAGCCATGGTACTCTCCCGGTCCCGGCACCCGCCACGCTCGAGGTGCTGAAACGGTCAGGGCTTGTCATCCGGCCGTGTACCGGTGAACCCGGGGAGCTCCTCACGCCGACGGGAGCGGCCCTCCTTGCAGTGTTTGCCGATCGTACTCTTTCCTCGCTCCCATCCGGGACCATTACCAGGACCGGATATGGCGCCGGAAAGAGGGCCCTGAGCGGGACACCGAACCTTTTGCGGACGGTCCTCATCGACCGGTCATCAGGGCTCCTGGACGACCAGGTCGATGTCCTTGAAACAAACACCGATGATACAAGCGGTGAGGTAATCGCTGCCGCACTGGCACGGATCATGGCCTCCGGGGCGAGGGATGCAAGTGCCATTCCCTGTATTATGAAAAAGGGGAGGGCGGGCCATTTAGTCAGAGTGATAACCCAGCCAGATGCCAGTGCAGGAATCGCCGTGGTCATGGCCCGCGAACTGGGGACGCTTGGAGTCAGGTGTACTCCAGCGGTTCACCGCTTTATTGCACGCAGGGATACAGCACGGGTCACCATATGGATTTGCGGTGAACAGCACGAGGTCCCGGTCAAGTTCGGGTACATCGGGGAGGAGTGCTACAACGTGAAGGCTGAGGCCGACGAAGCCCGCCGTATTGCCGATGCCGCCGGGGTGCCGGTACGGACGGTCATGAGGCTTGCCGAGGAGGAAGGCTGGCGTCGGCTGAAGGGGCCTGATGGTGGGACATGAGTTGTCCCAGGATATCAACAGGGTCGCCCGGGCTTGACGACCTTATCGGGGGAGGCCTTGAGAAAAAACTCATCACCGAGCTGGTCGGGGGTCCTGGCACAGGGAAGAGCACCCTTGCCACCCTCGCCGCAGTTTCCTGCCTGAAATGCGGGAACGGCGTCGTGTTCATAGACACCGAGGGCTTCTCGATCGAACGGTTCAGGCAGATAGCCGGCGAGGAGTCCTATGACCTGGCCGGCCGGCTCTTCCTCTTCGAACCGGCAGACTTCATCTCCCAGGGAGTAATGATCGGGAGTGCCGAAAAAGTACTGAAAGAGAATGATGTCGGGCTCATCATCCTGGATTCCGCGACCGGCCTGTACCGGGCTGAACTGGAGCGGGGCAGGGAAGCGATACAGCAGCTCACGCGACAGATGGTCCACCTCCTTGGCCTGGCACGGAGGTATGACCTTGCATGCCTCATCACCAACCAGGTCTATCACGACCCGGCACACAACCGGCTCGTCGGGCTTGGCGGGACCGCCCTTGCCCATATCGCGAAGGTCATCCTGCAAATAGACCGGGTCGGCGATTGCAGGCGTGCCACGGTCATCAAGCACCTCTGTCTTCCCGAAGGAGGGTTTTATGACTTCAGGATAGTCCGGGAAGGCATTGCATCATGTGAGGGAGAAAATGAACCGGCACGGTCAGAAGACTCCTGAATGCCCGGCACATTGAAGCAGACCGTTACAACATACCTTCGGCCTTTTTAAACTGCACGTCTGCCTCTTCATGACGCCCAAGTGCCTGGAGGGACTTCCCCTTCTGGGACACCGAATCGATATGAAACGGCTCGAGGGCGATCACCTTGTCGTAACAACGGATCGCCTCGCGGTGTTTTTTCAGTTTCTGGTAGCTGTTCCCCATTTCAAACCAGGAATCGGCATCGTTCGGGTCAAGCGCGATGGCGCGGTGAAACGACCTGACAGCGTCCTCGTTTTTCCCGAGGGCGTCGAGACTGCTGCCCCGGTTGAACCACGTGTTCGCGTCCTGCGGGCGTACAGTGAGGATACGGTCGAAACATGCAATGGCCTCGGCGTGGCGGCTAATCTCGGCAAGGGATGCGGCCTTGTGGTTGAGAGCGGTAACATTATCAGGGTCCTTTGCAAGGACCTGGTCAAAACAGGGAATCGCCTTGCTGTACCGCCCCATGAAAAGAAAACAGATGCCACGGTGGAGCCAGGCCTCGGTATCATCCGGGTCACGTGTCAGGATTACATCTAAAGCACGGACCGCGTCCTCGTAGCGGATGATATTGATGAGGGCCACACCCTTTGAAAACAGGGCCTCCCTCGAGTACCGGTCAATTGCAAGGGCACGGTCGTACCAGCTGATAGCCTCCTCCCACCGGCCTATGGCCGCCATCTCAAGCCCATGCCGGATCGCCTGCGCCACCTGTCCCTCGGCTGCCACTATGAGACCACTCCCTTCATCCAACGGATCTGTAGCAGCGGGGACTATTTATAAAGTTCGGGATTTATCCCTCAAAACGGGATAACCCCTGCAAAGACCGTTTCAGCAGGCCCGTCCATGCTTGTCTTCTCCCCGAGCATGATGGTAAGGGGCCCGCCCTCGGTCTCGACATGCACGACCTCCCCGACCATGCCGAGGTGCCGGGCAACCGCTGCCGACGCCGTGGCCCCCGTACCGCACGACAGGGTCTCAGCCTCGACACCCCTCTCAAAGGTACGGATGGACAGGTGGTTTTCCCTGGTCAGTTGCACGAAGTTTACGTTCGCACCCTTCAGAAAGACAGGGTGGTTCCGTATTGCCGGGGCTTCGGACTCAATGTCAATCCCCTGGAGGTCATCGACAAATATGACAGCATGCGGGACGCCGGTATTCACGGCATAGACCGTCCTTCCAAAGAGTTCTTCCCTGAACTCTCCCATGCCCGATGCCGGGACCTGCTCGCGGGAGAATGCGGGGTCAGCCATCCTGATGGTTGCGGAAAATTCCCCTTCACGGTTATATCCCATGGAAACAGCCATGCTCCCCGCACTGGTCTCGACTGAACAGGTCCCGACGACATAGCCCAGGTCATAGGCATACTTTGCCAGGCAGCGGATGCCATTCCCACACATCTCGGCTTCGGACTCGTCTGGCTGAAAAATCCGCATCCTGACGTTGTCCTTGTCGGAGCGGGAGAGAAAGAGAACTCCATCGGCACCGACTCCGAACCGCCGGTCGCAGTATACCGCTGCGAACCGGGGTTTCATCTCGTCCGGGATGACCTCACCCTGCCATTCATCAACCAGGATGAAGTCATTGCCGTTTCCATGGAGTTTTGTAAACGGGATATCCATATCCTTCTTAATGGGTCCCCCATTGTTTTAAAGCACGGTCAAGCTCGTAGTGGTCCCGGGCGTACTCAGCGGCACTTTTCCCTTCCAGGAAAGCGTCCACGGCCTGCCGCATCGCCCTCGCCCCCGCGGCGGTACCATCAGGGTGGCCATGGATGCCTCCGCCAGCCTGGAGGATCACATCGGTCCCGAGCGCGGAAAGTTCTGCGGCGACCTTTCCGGGGTGGAGCCCTCCGCTCGCTACGGGAAACGAACGCCGGTGGCTGAAGAACGGACCGGTGAGAACGGCGTTGTCACCTTTCAGTTCCTCGACACTATGCGCCATCTTTCCTGAAACGGTCCCGGTGTGGACCTGGTCGCCGCCGAGCATCCTGATGATCCGGGCAAAGGGACGCATGGCGATCCCGTGGTCCGGGTTTCTGGTCATTGCTGCGTGCATCGTCCTGTGGACATGAATTGGTACCTTGATACCGGGGTCAGAGGCAATCGCTTCGAGGGCCCCAAAGCCGGAGATGAACACATCGATCATGATCATATTCGCCCCGAGTTCTATTGCCTCGAGGGCCCTGCCGACGATCTTGTCAGGCCGGGAGGTGATGTTGACCGCATACAGGACCTGGTGGCCGGACTCGCTCCGGGCATCGTCAAGCCGTTCCATTACCGCCGGCACCCGCTCTTCGATCGGGCAGAAGGCC
>CASGHA010000131.1 GCA_949319355.1 uncultured Methanospirillaceae archaeon
TGTTGTCTGTGATTGAGAATTGTAGTTAGTGATTTGGAGTCTTGCTGTGTCAGTGTCATTCTCCGACTGGGCATTGTTATACGGGGCTATGTTCTCGGGGTCAGCGGTATGATCGGCAATAATTGCGACCTCGCTCGGTCCGGCAGGAAAATCGATCTCCACCTTCTCCCTGAGCATCATCTTTGCCATCGTTACGTACACATTCCCAGGGCCGACAATCTTTTGTACTGGCTTAATGGTCTTCGTCCCAAGTGCCATCGCGGCAACCGCCTGTGCCCCGCCTGCATTGTAGATCTCAGTAACTCCGGCTATGTCAAGCGCGACTAGTGTCAACGGCTTTATGGGAGGTGGTGAACACGCACAGATTTCGCGCACACCGGCAACCTTCGCCGGAACGGAACACATGAGGGCGGTTGAAGGGTAGGCTGCCCGTCCACCAGGAACATAAATCCCGACACGACGGAGGGGTGTCGTTTTCACACCGAGGACAATACCCGGTTCAACATTATCCAGCCAGAGGCCCCGCGGTCGTTGAAGCTCATGGAACTGCTCGATGCGCGCTTCCGCCTCAATAAGCCGCTCCACGATCCGGGTGTCAACCTCGTCATACGCCGCCTCGACTTCATCCTCACAAACCGCCACCTCCTCGAGCACGACATGGCGGGACATTGCCTTGAGGGCTTCGTCACCGTCTTTTCGCACCCGGTCAATTATTTCAGCAACGTTAGAACGGACGTCCTCAAGGCTTGATGTCCTCCCGGCAATCCAGGCATCAACGTCGACTTCCTTCCACATGGTGAGAACAGGTGAAGCAGGTATTGTTGTTAATGTTTCGGGTTCTCCATCTCCTGGATGAACCTGATCACCTCGCGGATATCAGGGACCGAATGGACCGGATAAACCTTGACGAACCTCACTCTCCTATCGCGGTCAATGATCACGTTAGCCCTCTCGGAAAAGCCATTTTCTTCACGAAAAAGGCCATATTTCTGCGCAACTACCCCATGAGGCCAGAAATCGCACAGGAGAGGCGTTTTCTTAATTGCAAGGCTCTCTGCCCAGGCCCGCTTACAGGGCCTCGGATCCACACTGATTCCCACGGGAATGCAGCTCATAGCGGTAAAGGTCTCGTGATTATCCTCGAGGGACGTCATCTGTGCTGCGCAGAACTCAGTCCATGCAAGTGGGTGGAACGAAAGGAGTGTGGACTTCCCTTCCTGTTCAAAAAGCCCAAATGTCTTGTCGTTCTGGTCCTTGAGAGAGAAGTTCTTCGCCGGGTCTCCCGGCCGGACCATTGGTGGCTGTTCCATGATGACACCAGACAGGAATCCCTATGTCTATAGATCCCTTCAACCTATGGATGACGAAGATGTGGGATCCCCAGGCATTAAAGACGGTGGTTTGGGCACCACCACCTCATGAGGGCCTTCCTGACATGCAACCCGCTGTTGATCATCAGGACAGGCAGAGAGGTTTTTAAGGACTTTTTCTATGCCTCCCGGAAGGCAGTCAACGGGTATGCCTCCCGCCCAGGGCTGTAATCCGGCGGAACGTGTCAATAAGTAGGAGGCCTGGGACGGATTATCAGGATGCCGGTTCCTGATTGATCGTATCCGTGACGTGTGACATCGTAGGGGAAACACCTGCCTGATATGCTGGTTTATGCATCAGTCACCCCCTTCTGCTCCTCTACAAGGATGCAAGGTTGAAAAGGAGCTGCGACCGGGGATCTCCCCGGCTCTTCCGGGCAGGGGCATGGGGTGAAACCGGAGTGAACGACATTGAAGTGGGTGCTTTACCTTTGGTTTTCTCGTCTTCTGACACAGTATGAGGGGCGCGGGCTGCGTCTGGACCCGGTCAGTCATTCCGAATGTTAATACTTTTTCCGTCCCTTCATTATACCCCGTGTCTTCCATAATCACTGATCCGTTCAGGCAGAAGCTTCTCCTCGGAGCCGTGGCACTCGGCGTGATAATGGACGGAATCGACGGGTCTATCGTGAACGTGGCACTGCCTGCCATGGCTACGGATTTCGGCACAGATGCCGGGACGATCGCATGGGTCATCATCACCTACCTGCTGATGATGGCCGGACTCCTCCTTGTATTCGGGTGTATCGCCGGGAGAGGATTTTTTAAAAGGCTCTTTCTCCTTGGATTTGCGGTCTTCACCCTCGGTTCTGCCGCCTGCGGTTTCACCCCGGGGCTTGGTGCCCTTCTTGCCTCACGCATCGTGCAGGGAGCAGGGGCGGCAATGATCGCCGCTGTTGCCCCTTTGTTATGTATCCGTTATCTCCCAAGAGACATGCTCGGGACGGCGCTCGGGATAATCGCCTCCACAGCATCCATAGGATTTGCAGCCGGCCCGGCCATTGGCGGGATTCTTACCCAGCACCTTTCATGGCACTGGATTTTCCTCGTAAATATCCCCATAGGTATTCTCGGAATATTCTTTGCTGTGAGGGTAATTCCCGGTGATGAACCGGATAAAAACGGTCCTGGCTTTGACTATCCGGGAGCTGTTGCTTTCTTTGGAGCGATGCTTTTCTGTACCTTCGTCCTCGGGGAACTCCCGGCAAGAGGGGTTTCATCCCCGGCAATTTTCGCCTCAATCTTCCTCTTCATAGTGTGCCTGGCGCTCTTTGTCACCCGTGAACTTACAGTACGGCACCCAATTGTGCCTATCAGGATATTTTTGAAATGGCAGTTTAACGCAGTCCTTACCTCATTGCTCCTGATCAATGCCATCTTCATGGGTGTCATCTATCTCCTCCCGTTCTACCTTACACGGGAGATGCAGTTCGACCTGGCAACAAGCGGGCTGTATCTCCTGATCCCGCCCTTGGTAATCGCAATCATTGGTGTACCATTTGGAAAATGGTCTGACAGGACGGGACGCAGGGTATTTGCAATCGCAGCTTCTGCTTTTTTTGTCCTCTTCAGTACCATCTTTACATTTCTTTCCCCACAAGACGGGCTGGTGCCCCTTTTTTCCGGACTGGTCCTGATGGGAGTCGGACTCGGTATCGCTGCCGGGCCGGCTGCCAGCCGGGTTATCGAGAGTTCACCCGAAGGTATGGAGGGAACGGGATCTTCGCTTATGGTTACCGCCATCTATTTCGGCGGTGTGCTCGGTACTGCAATCTATGCGGCAATATTCACTTTTTCGACGGTAACACCAAGTGGAGTCATTGCATTCGTCGACCTTGACCAGACCACATTCCTGGACGGATTTCATACCACGATGGCAGCAGGGATACTCCTTTCATTAATCCCGCTCTCACTCTCGGCAATGGTACCTGATACCCGTGAATAAGGATCTACAGATTGTAATGAGAGCACGCGGACGTGAAAGAATTCTAATGTCAGGCCATGGTCCTCAACATGCGATCCAGAGGTTCTGCAAACCCGAAGGGTCATTTACAATCAGGACCCGCTAATGGGGGGACAGAGGGGATTCCTGTTCCCTGGGCCTGCCAACCTCCGCCAGCTCCATTGCTTATCTCTGCTAAAAAGACAAGAATTATACACGAAGGGCCTGCCTATACCCTTATCCACTTCATCCAAAAGCCTAATACATGGTTACCGGACACTGCCTCTTCAGGGTAATGGGAGCTTTCCTGGATAAACAGCGCAATTGACTTCAGTCCAGGCTGAATGACAGTGGTGAGGGTGCATGCAGTCTATTCCATTCCAACCCGATCGCCCAAGGTGACACGAAGTCATGATTGAGATTGCCATAATCACGGTCATACTTGCGTTCGCATTCACATTCACCAACGGGTTCCAGGACGCCAGCTCAATTGCCGCAACATTCATTGCATCACGGTCGGCATCGCCAAAAAATGGAATGATTTACATTGCGGGGCTTGCGTCGATCGGGGCGATCCTTGGGGGGAGTGCTGTTGCTTTCACGATATCCGGACTTGTCATCCTCCCCTCGCCCGATCAGACCCTGCTTGTATTGCTCGTCGCACTCCTGACTGCTACGGTATGGAACATCATTACCTGGAAATTCGGTCTCCCGTCATCTTCAACGCATTCGCTGGTTGGAGGACTTGTCGGGGGCGGTGTTGCCGCAGCAGGTATTGACAGTGTATCCTGGGGTATCGGAGATCTGACCTGCCCACCCTTTGAAATTACCGGCCTGCTTAAAATATTCATTTTTTTTATCATTTCGCTCCTGATTGGTTTCATCGGAAGCTACGTGATGCACAAATGCACGGGGATCCTCCTGCGCAATGCACAGAGATCGATTAATAGACCGATTATATTCCTCAACTGGTGCGCTGCGGGAGTAATGGCCTTTTCAAACGGTGCGAACGACTCCCAGAAACAACTCGGTATCATTGCCCTTGCCCTCTTTTCCGCGGGTCTCTCAGCCGCAGCGGAAGTGCCCTGGTGGTCAAGAGGGGTCTGTGCAATCATGCTCGCAGCCGGGACCATGAGTGGCGGCTGGCGTATCATGAATACCCTGGGGAGAAGGATTTTCAAAATCGAGCCTATTCATTCCTTTGATTCACAATTTTTTTCTTCGTCATCCATCGCGCTGTCTACGCTTGCCGGGGCACCTGTATCCTCAACCCAGATCATCACGATGTCTGTGCTGGGGGTGGGGGCAGCAGATAATCCAAGGAAAGTGAAATGGTCCGTTGGGACTCACATCCTGATCGCGATGCTGCTAACCCTGCCTGCCACTATGATTATCTCAGCCTTCCTGTACTCAGTGATTATCACCATAGGAGGTGGTTGAACACCCATGGAGAGGAATGAGGACCCCTCCCGGAACCTCCAGGAGAAGGCACGAAAAAGAAACCCATTATTCGAACTTTTCCCACGTGAGCACAATTTTGAACTCATGCTGGCAAACCAGGCTGAAATGACAGTATCCGGTCTCCAGACATTTATCATCTGGCTGGATACACGGCTTTCGGTAAATGCCCGTGAACTTCAGCGTATCGAAACGGAGGTCGATTCCATCCGCCGGGATATGGAAGAAAAACTGATACGGTCATTTTCCACTCCCTTTGACCGCCAGGACATCTTCAGCATTTCACGCCAGATGGATTACATCCTCAACTTTTCGAATGAAACTGTGAAGGAGATGTACTCCTTTGGGGTTGAAACAGACCACTATATCGAGGAGATGGCCAACCACCTGCTTGAGGGCACAACCTGTATCTCAAGAGGGATCAGGAGTATTACTTCAGACAAGAATTCCGTCGAAGGGGAGATCCGCCGTGCCAGGGGAGACTACCACAGGATCGAAGAATTATACATAACCAGTATGACGGAACTGTTGAAAACCAGCGATCCCATGTACGCATTACGAAAACGTGAAATCTATCACCACCTCCGTGATGCAGGACGGGCGATGCGGGACACACTGGATATCCTGCATAATGCAGTAATAGACCTGGCCTGAAATAGGGCTTTTCATTTTCCTTAAAACCGAAATCTTCCCGATATAGCAGGTCACCGGGAGAAAAGAAGGAGGGTTCAACCCGCATGCGGCCAACCCTGCCAGTTTCCTGCCCTGAGAATGGCTCATTTCTCATTCCTGCAAAGATCCCGGATAATGTTGTATGAGGAGAAAACGCCAGGAAAGAGAAGAGAACACAATCATGGCCTGATTACCATGACAACCCTGCTGATCCCACATTTTATATAATCAAAACATATGACTTCG
>CASGHA010000132.1 GCA_949319355.1 uncultured Methanospirillaceae archaeon
GTGAGGCTTGAAGTAGAGAGCTCCAAAAAGCCGTGCGATATCTGCGGGGAGGTACATGATGCATCAGTATCACGGTTCCTCATCAGGTCGTACGGGACGAACTACTCTGGAAACTGGAACCACCCGCTTACGCCCTATATCTTCAGCCAGAAAACAAAGGAGACCCGTTCCAAGAAGATGAGTGCGGGGGGGATCATCTACCGGCACTGGCTTGGCCTGATGCAACGGGCCCCGGGAGGAACAAATGACCTGGTCCTTGACCCGGCACGCTCAGTGACCTCGTTCAAAGAGAGAAAATCACTCATTGAGGAGTATCTGCCTGTTGAGAAGACCAGGATCTGGTCGTTTGGATATGAAGTGGACAGCGGCAAGGCCAGGGCATGGTACGAAGGCACGATGCCCATGGTCAGGGTACCCCCCGATGTCAGGCCCGTGTTCGAGGCAACCGTCGAACAGATCGTCATGTCCGCCGCGAACGCAGCATTTTCACTCCAGTACTCAACAAAGCATGCCCTGTATAAGGAACCGACGAATGTCCGTGGGGACTTCTCGTTTATCGACGAAGACTTCTGGCACTCGAGTGAACGCTCGTTCTACGAACTGCTTGGGCGTATCGCGCCGATCTCCGGGGAAGGTTTGGAAAGCGCCGCTCTTGCCGATCTGAAAAGGGAATGGGTGAAGGGCCTTTCCGGGGTCTGCCTCGGCCTCTTCGACCGTTATGCAGACTCGGACCTGGTCGGTGACCGCGACCCAAGGAGGGTAGTCATCAACCGCCGGTCCCTCGAGTTCAGAGTAAGTACCAGGAACCCTGACCTCTGCACGATCCTGCACCTCCCCGTTCCAGAAGGTTCTGTAGTGAAAAAACGAGGAAAAAAATCTAAACATGATGATGCATGACTGAACAGACTACGATCCAGCAAGAGTCACCAGCGGCCCTGTCACCGATCACGCGGTGGTGGAATGAACTTTCGGCCAGACCAGGTGACCGTGCACGGCTCAGGCGGTGCCATACACCGCTCGAAGTGGCATTCGAACCATCCTATCACCGCCTGGTGACGTACCTGGGCGGTATGACCGCCGTTAATCCTGAACGGGTAGCTGTCATTGCCGGGGTTCTTGCCCATGTGAAAGAACATGACCCATCAGCTCCATTCGCCGTCCAGATGGCACGAGTTCCTGAAGGAACGGGCAAGGCGAGGGTGAGCGGGCTGCGTTTCCGCAGGCTCCTGCAGGTGCCGGACTCAGCCGGCCTCTTTGAACCCGGTATCAGGACGGTCGCCCTCCTTGGCGGACGGGCGAATGTCGATGACCTGGGGAGGAGCATCCTCTGGTGGAATGAAAAGACAAAGAAAACCTGGGCGTTTCAGTATTATACAAACGCCCCAGCCGATACGGAATGATTAGTCCGTGATACCATGACGAACTTCATACAACTGCATTACCTGATCTCGTACCCGCCGTCGAACCTCAACCGCGATGACCTCGGGAGGCCGAAGACCGCCATCATGGGAGGGAGGCGCCGCCTCCGCGTGTCCTCTCAGAGCCTGAAGAGAGCCTGGAGGACCTCGGAACTCTTTGAGTCTGCCCTTGCCGGACACGTGGGGATCCGGACCCGGCAGATGGGGACATGTGTCGCCCAGGCGCTGGTATCCGGGAAAAAACTGACCGATATCATCAAAGGGACTGCCAATACAGCTGCCGTTGCTGCCCAGGTGCCTGAGAAGAAGGCCTGGGAATATGCCCAGAAGATCGCCGCTGTCTTCGGGAAGCTGAAGAAGGGGGATGGACAGGCCGAGATTGAACAGCTCGCCCATTTCAGCCCGGATGAAATACAGGCCATCGAAGCGCTGTGCGTAAAGGTCTCGGGGGGCGGGGGTACATTGACTGATGGCGACCTTTCACTCCTCACCAAGCGTCATAAAGCCGCAGATATCGCGATGTTCGGGAGAATGCTCGCTGACAGCCCGGGTTTCAACACCGAGGCCGCTGTCCAGGTTGCTCATGCCATCACCGTCCATGAAGTCGCGGTCGAGGATGATTACTTCACGGCGGTTGATGACCTGAACAGGGGTGTCGAGGATATGGGAGCAGGCCACATCGGCGAATCAGAGTTCGGAGCCGGGGTTTTTTACCTGTACCTCTGCATCGACCGGGACCTCCTCGTGGAGAATGTGAGCGGTGACGCAGCCCTTGCAAATCAGGCCATCAGGGCACTTGCCGAGGCGGCAGCAAAGGTAAGCCCGAGCGGGAAACAGGCGAGCTATGCATCAAGGGCGTATGCTTCGTACATCCTTGCAGAGGTCGGTAACCAGCAGCCGCGTTCACTATCAGTCGCGTTTCTGAGCCCTGTCGCAGGTGACGACCAGCTCCGTTCCGCGTTATCGGCGTTCCGGGACACGCGTTCGAAGATGGAAACGGTGTACGGTCCGTCGGCTTCTGCGAGCATGGAGGTCGACGCCACCGCGGGCTCGGGATCGCTCGCCGACCTCCTCTCGTTCATTGCGGGTACTCATGCCTGATTTCCTTGTCTTCACCCTGTATGGCGGGATGGCGTCCTTTGGAGCGGTTGCTGTCGGCGAAGTCAGGCCGACCTTCGACCGGCCCTCGAAGTCCGCCGTGCTCGGCCTCGTAGCCGCTGCACTCGGACTCCGCAGGGACCAGGAGGAAGCCCTCACCGGGCTCTCCAAATCATTTGATGTTGCCGTCCTGGTCAGGTCCGGCGGGACGCCGCTAAGGGACTACCATTCTGTCCAGACGCCGACGACTGAAAAACGGGGGAGGAGGTTCATATCCCGGAGGGACGAGGTATCGGGGTCCCGTCATGACCTCAACACGCTCCTCACGTACCGTGACTATTGGTGTGATGCGTCCTACGAGGTCTGCCTGGTGCAACGGGACCAGAACAGTCCCTTCTCCCTGCAGCAGGTGCGGGACGCCCTCTTAAAACCGGTCTTCCCACTATACCTCGGCAGGAAGTCGTGCCCGCTGTCGCTGCCATTAGCTCCCGAGATCATACTGGCTGAAACTGTTGAGGACGCGATCTCCAGGTACCCGGGAAAGGGAAGAGCGTTTTTGCGTGTCGTAGAAACGTCCGAGAGGATGATGATCGGTATCAGTCCCGGCATCCCGACGAAGGTATCCTCATTCCAGAGAGTG
>CASGHA010000133.1 GCA_949319355.1 uncultured Methanospirillaceae archaeon
CTGCATTTTTGGGACGGGACAGAACCTGCAGTCATGGATACACCGTTCGCTGACGGTGATGTATGCCTGCTCAGGGCAATGGCAGAGGGGGAGTTCCAGCGACCCGTATGCGATGGTTTTTCCATCTTTCTGTACCGCCACGCCTCTTTTGCAAGGTATCACCCGCAATAACGAACCTGGTTTCATTGACAACCTGACCCGGTGGTCACCGGAACAGATGAAGAAGGAGGTCCCTCCTGCTCCAGGTCCCGCGGTCGCAGTTGTCCTGAACCCTTCGGGAAGGAGGATCGGATCGATATCTGCATTCCCGATACTCACCAGAAGGGCTTTTAATTCAGCGGTCAGGCCGGGGTCCATGAAACTTCCTCCGGGTGAAAGGTAATCAGGGGAGATATCCTTCGTCATTCTCGCTTCAGTGGTCCCGGGATACTCGTCGTGAAAAGCCAGAGCCCGGATTTGAACCGGGGTAAAGCTGATCTGCAGTCAACCGCGTGGCCACTCCGCCACTCTGGCCTGTCCGTTCCGCACGTAGAGAACGCTGTACCGTAGTAAGACCCGTTTTGATATATAGGATGATTTGCAGGCTGTTTTTGCCGCAACCAAAAGGTCCAGGTTTTCGTGACTTTTTCAGGTTTCATATTGCAACCGTTTCTTTTGTCCAGTATGACCGTGGGAATCCCTTCCCCTTCTTTGCGGGAGGGCCGTCCGGTGTTTCAGGTCATGATCTTCCAATGAAAGCAGTGCCCTCCGGGGTGACCTTGAGAATACCACAACACTTAACAATTGTGAAGTCATAGATAGATGTGGTGTTTCACTATGAGTGATCGTTTTTGTCGTGAACACAAACCGGAATAGAACAGGAATAACGGGTATCGGGCACCTGCCTCCATCGGCCAAGCTCGTGTACAAAGTACTGGAATCGAACGGGCTGCTAACTCAGAAAGACCTGATCCGCGAGACCGCCCTCCCTTCAAGGACGGTTCGGTACGCCATCAACCGGCTGAAGGATGAAAAGTTCCTGATAGAACGCTATTATTTCCAGGATGCCCGGCAAAGCCTGTACGAATTGAACAGGCCTGCCCCGGAGGAGGGCATACGTGCATGATGCGGCTGTAGCGGCTTTTTAAGCCAATATTTTTTATTTCTGCATTCCGGGCGGCTGAATATACCGCATTATCTCTCATTTTTCTCATCAGCCCTGGTAAATGCCATCACAGACCCTGCGCCATCGGGGCGCCGGCTCCCATTTCGTACCTGTAAAAAACGAATCAGAGGGGCGGGTCGTTGATGGTGATCCCGGCCTCGTTCATCTTTCTTCTGACCATGTCAGCGACCTCGAACTGTTTGCGTGCCCGGAGTTCGTTGCGGACGTCCTCAAGAACGCTCAACGGTGCACTTTTCCCGGGCAGGAAACCCACTCCGAGGATGTCGCCATACTCCTTTAAGGCTTCATGGTCCCCCGCGACCGCTAGCTTCTGGACGGCGGCCAGGGCCATCGGGGTATTGAGGTCCGTCTCCATGGCCCGGATGAATAACTCCCTGCCTTCCTTGTCCTGGCCCCGGTCTTCTGACGATACCGCCCGGATGTGGGCGAGTCCTTTTGCAGCATTCACAAAGCCCTCCTCAGTTGCCTGCACCGGGGAGCGGTAATGGGAAAGGAGGAAAAAGTACCGGATGACATCCCTGTCCCAGGTCTTGAGCATATCACGGATAGTGATGAAGTTACCAAGAGATTTTGACATTTTTTCTCCATTCACCGTTAAAAAACCCGTGTGCATCCAGTACCTGACCATCGGTTTTCTTCCCTCGAGAGATTCCATCTGGGCGATTTCCGCCTCGTGGTGGGGAAAGATAAGGTCGAGCCCGCCACCGTGGATGTCATACTGCTGGCCAAAATACTTCTCCGAAATGGCGGTGTCCTCGATGTGCCAGCCAGGCCGGCCTCTGCCCCATGGCGAGTTCCAGGTCAGTTCGCCGTAATCCCCCAGTTTCCAGAGCACGAAGTCCCCGGGGTTGTGTTTCGTCCTATGGGTCACGCGGCTCACCCTTTTTGCACGGTCCTGGCCTGATAGCTCCCCGTTGCCCTCAAACGTGTCGATGTTGAAGTATACCCCGTTTTCTGTCACATACGCGACCCCCCGTCTGATGAGGCGGTCTACCTGGTCGATGATCTCGGGGATATGCGTAGTGGCCCGTGCATAATAACTGACGGCAGTGACACCCAGGGCATCCATGTCCTTCTGGTATTCCTTCTCGAACCTTCGTGCAAGCTCCCGTGGGGACAGGCCCTCTTCCCTCGCCCGGTTGATGATCTTGTCATCAACATCGGTAATATTCTGGAGATAAAAGACTTCTTTCCCGGTAGAACGGAGGTATTTCGCCAGGACATCGAAAACGACGTAGGTCCGGGCATGTCCGATATGGGAGGAGTCGTACACCGTCGGACCGCAGACAAAGAGGTACACCCTTTCGGGATGAATTGTCACAAGCGGTTCGACGGTCTTCGTCAGGGTACTAAAGAGTTTCATATTATCCTCCAACAGAATCACGCCGGCGGAAGGAGTTGAACCCTCGGACATCCGCTTTGCAGGCGGAGGCATTATACCGTTCTGCCACACCGGCACCGTCATGGAAACCATGTCTGCGTATCCTCGTGAGACGGCAGGTTAAAAATACGTGCGTCTTTCGGCAAAAATTGTCCATATCTGGCGCCATGCCATCGTCAGACCGTCCGGTCCCCTGATTACCGGCAAGGGCCTGGCGGCCGGGACACCGCGTATCAAGAAAGAGTATGTTCTCCGGTTATCCGCCTGATACCGGGGGGAAAACCGCAATCTCGTCTCCGTGACATACCGGCAGGTCTTCTGCGTCCGAGGTCTCTATTCGCTGCCCGTTCCTGACCAGGATCACATAATCACGGAAGTGACCCTTGTCATCAAAGATAAGGCCGAATCCTTCGTGGTTTTTTGATGCGATTCTTTTCAACAGGCTGCACAGGTCAGGGGACCCCTGTTCGTCCACGTCAAGGTCGGTACCAAGGAGTTCCCGGAACCGGGCAAAAAATCTGACTGTCACGGTCATCTCTTCATCTCCGGATACACCTTGTTTTCTTCCTGCTGACTGGGTGTACTGCAGTCCGGACAGCTGAGGTTTCGTGCAACTTCGAGTTCTTCAGTCCTCGATTCAAGCCCGTCCCAGAGAAAAAGCCTGTTTGTGAGGAGTCGTCCTTCATTGACGAAGTATTTGATGACCTCGGTTGACTGTACCATGGCAATGAGGCCTGGAGTTACGCCAACGACCGGGAAAAGCTCTTTGGGCGGGGCCTTCGGGAAGAGGCACCTGAGACACGGGGTACATCCCGGGACAATCGTCGTGGCCTGTCCATAGAGGCCCCTGACCGCCCCGTGGAAGAACGGGATATTCTTCATGAGTGCCACGTTGTTCAGGATGTACCGGGTTGGGAAGTTATCCATGGCATCGACGATACCATTGGCCGTGCCGACTAGTCGTGCGGTGTTTGTCTCATCGAGGGTCGCATCAATGACCCGTACGGTTATATCCGGGTTGAGTCTTGACAGTTTGTCTTCCGCAGACCGCACCTTCTTTTTCCCGATATCTTCGTCGAAATGCAGGATCTGCCGGTTCAGGTTCGTCTGTTCGACGACATCCCTGTCAACAAGGGTGATTGTACCTATACCTGCAGCGGCCAGATAGTATGAGACCGGCGATCCAAGTCCACCTGCCCCTGCAATGAAAATATGAGATTTTTTCAATTTTTCCTGGCCTTCTTCACCAAACAAGAGGACTTGTCTCGCATACCGGTCCAGTTCACGTGGTAAAAGCATGGGGTACCTCTGAAACCTCCAACCCGGGGAGCCGGGAAATCACCGGGGTCCTCCGGACTATAGAGCGAATCAAGGATGGGAGCGGGAGGTATTTAGGGCGTGATTTTCAGGCAAAATTTTCCTTGAAACGGGAAATAACAGGATCCCCGAATCACCCGGGAACGTGTCCCATGCCACTTACCTCTCTGGATCCCGGTTCATTCGCATTTTTCAGCATCCCTGGTTTGTCGAGCTGATTCCGGGTATCCTTAGGATATTTTTCCTTGAATCAAGGAACACGGTTCAGGGATGCCCCGGCCAAAAAGAGGGTGCATGCGGGAAATCCTATTTTACCCTACGATAAAGACTTTGATCTCTAACTCTAGGCATTCCCTGCAGAACTCAAGAAAGGTATCCATTGACTTTGATGTCTCACTGCCGAGTGACCGTGAGAAGTGTAACACCAGAGAAGGTTTCTGGACCCCCTTTCGTCGCATTGCAAGGACCACAACCTTTACGAGTGAGATAAGCACACTCGTGCTCACCCGTCGGGTTATCCTGATATGTCCGACTGACCGGCAGTCCAGCCAGATGCGGTACCGGTCGGCCTTTTCAAGCATGGTGCCGTAATCACCCATATGTCTTCACCCGTTATTCCGCATCCTTTTCGCAGGAATGGGTAGGAATGCCCAGCCTCCCGTCGGCGAGGTACAGTGACCGGTCGGCGGAACGGGCGAGATCCATGTTGTGCGTAACCGCCACAACTGCAGGCCCTTCGTCGGAGATTTCCCGGAATAACCGGTATATCCGTGATGCATTTTCGGAGTCAAGGTTCCCGGTTGGTTCATCGGCGAGGAGGATGGACGGTCCGTTCACGAGCGCCCGGCCGATGGCCACCCGCTGCATTTCACCTCCGGAGAGCTCACGCGGGAGGTGGTCACCCCGTTTTGAAAGGCCAACCATCTCCAGAATGGAGTCTATCCGGCCGGTTTCGGGAGATTTTCCCGCAAAGAGGAGGGGTAATTCAATGTTTTCCCTTGCAGTAAGGGTGGGGATGAGGAAGAACTGCTGGAATATGAACCCGATTTTCTGCCGGCGAAGCACGACGAGAACGCGTTCCGGCATCCCGCGGACCTGTTCCCCGCAAATCGAAAGGCTGCCGCCGTCCGGACGGTCCAGGAGGCCGAGTACGGCAAGGAGGGAGGTCTTACCAGCACCCGAAGGTCCGGTGATGGCGACAAACTCCCCCTCTCCAATTGAAATATCCACCCCTCCTAGGGCGTGCACGGTTTCCCTTCCCCTGTGGTATGACCGCGA
>CASGHA010000134.1 GCA_949319355.1 uncultured Methanospirillaceae archaeon
GGTGAGGTGTGTCTTTTTCATCGATGACAAAGGCATCCTCAGGGCGATGATCTACTATCCCCTGTCAAACGGGAGATATATCCCTGAGATTATCAGGCTTGTAAAAGCACTGCAGACAACGGACGCGCACGGAGTCTCCACCCCGGCGAACTGGCAGCCGGGAGACAAGGTCGTGGTCCCACCCCCGAAAAATGCCGATGAGATGGAAAAGCGGCTTGGCGAGGGGTACGAGTGCAAGGACTGGTACCTCTGTTTTAAAAAGATCTGATCCTTTTTTTCCCGTTTCACCCCATAACTTTCCTTTCCAAACCAGGGATGTGTCAGGACGGCACATAATGACCACATTTCAAAAACATCTGTTTTGAAGTTGATTATTCGAACGGAGGGTTAAAATGCGGAATATGATCAGGTACAAATACCTGGAGGCCAAAGGTGTGAATACCGTGGTGTCTCCATGCCTGCAGAATCCGTTGCATTATTATTTTTCGTGCACCTTTTCCGACAGCTCAACCATACATACCGCCTGGACAAGGAAAGGCAGGGTAAAGGAAACCGCGAACTTATAGATTTCTGTTTCAACAGGGACGAGAAAAGGAATATCATCTTGTATTCCCGGAACTGCCTGGTACCTGCACTGGAAGTCCTATCCGGATGGATTGATGAAGGTATGAAATTTTCCATGTGTCTGACCGGTACTACGGTCGATCTCCTCGAGAAACACTCCCCAGACGGGTATGACCTCCTTGCCGGGGTCGCAGGGCATAAAAACACCGAACTCATAGGAAAAACGTATTATAACAGCATAGCGGCTCTTTTTGATTCCCCGGACGAATACGGAAGGCAGTTGAAACTCCACCGGGAGATGGTTGAAGCACATTTTAAAGCCCGTCCCACCTGCCTCTCCATAGACTGGAATCTTTTCAGGCCTCATATTGTTCCGGCCATTCTATCCGAAGGGTATGAATCCTTTTTCATTACAGGTATCGAAAAGGCGCCAGGTGAAGGACAACCGGCCGGCGTGTACAATTACAATGGCATTCCCTCGCTCGTATCGCATTGCATGCTTGCCGATGACGTTGCAGCGAGGTTCAGTGATGCATCCTGGGACCAGTATCCCCTCACCGCTGCCATATACGCTGACTGGATCAGGGGAACCGGGGTTGAAAACGTCCCGATACAGTTCGGTATCGAGTCATTCGGTTGCTATCACCGGAAAAAAACTGGAATCTTTGAATTTTTGAGCGCCCTCCCGGGAGAGCTGAGCCAACGGGGTATCGAACCACTTACGGCGAGTGAGGCCATATCATTTCGGGGTTCATCGGCCTTCCCTGCCCTCCCGGATCCGCCCTCAGCGACCGGAGTTCACCTCGGTCAGGGCCTCATGATGAATATGGACCAGTACACTGCCTTTTCAGCAATCCGAAATGCCAGGAGGATCACAGGCGACACACCCCTGTTACGTCACCTTGAAGCGGTCGACCATCTGCAGGCAATGGCTATGAAATCCGGGTGGTGCGGGAGGCCTCCCCGCTCCCGGAGCCAGCACGAGGCACATGATGCGTTTTCTTTGTTCATGCACATCATAAGCGACCTCGAGACCAGGGCTTCCACCCTCGTCCGTTCCAGAAAGGCAGCAAGGGTGCTCCGTTCGCTGCCACCTGACAAAGCCTTTCATTTTTCCTATCCGCACCGCCATGCAGGATTTTCAGCCCACAGTCTTGCCGAGTTTCTGGAGATGATCAGTTTTGCACCTGATGAGGTCATTGCATTCCACCTGGAGCGAGGCGATTTTGCCCGCTGGATCGAAGAGGTTCTTGAAGATACAATCCTTGCACGGGAGGTGCAACAATGCCAGGACCGGATTGGTCTGGAAAACTCGGTACGGGTACGGTTCGAATACCTGGAAAAACGCTTAAAATAGCATTTTTCTGCTGGGAATCCGTATATTCCGTGAAGGTTGGCGGGCTGGCACCTGCTGCGACCCACCTTGCGGAGCGCCTCGCACGGAGTCACGAGGTCCACTTCTTTACCCGCGGCAGTGGCCCGGACAACGTGATAAATAGCGTCCGGTTTCATTATTGTGAGCCCAAAGGGCCTCATATCCTTGCGTATTGCCATGACTTTTCCAAACAGGTCCTCGAGCTTTTCTCTTGTTACGATGACCCTCCCTTCGACATCATCCATGTCCATGACTGGCATGCTGTGGATGCACTGCACGAACTTCGCAACCGGGTCACCGTTATGTCATTTCACTCCACCGAATACGGCAGGAACGGGGGTGCCTTTGGGGACTGGTGGGAGTTCAAGGAGATTTCAGGAAAGGAGTGGTACGGAGGATTTATCGCACGCCGCGTGACTAGCGTGTCAAAACACACGAAAACCGAGGTCATGTGGCTTTACAATGTTCCTGGTTGGAAGATCACCGTGATCCCGAATGGAATTGACCCCGAACTTTATTACGAACCAGTCGACCAGGTGGAGGTCAAGAAACAATACGGCATCCATCCCCTCGCCCCCATGGTACTGTTCGTCGGAAGGCTCGTCTACCAGAAAGGCCCGGACATCCTCATCGGAGCGATTCCAGCAGTACTTCACAAAAGAGGGGATGTACAGTTTATCATTGCCGGAGACGGTTCGATGCGCGGCTGGCTGGAAGACATCGCCAAAGGACTGCCGGTGACCTTCACGGGTTTTCTGACCGACGCTGGGATCCGCCGCCTGATGAACGCTGCCGATGTAGTCGTTATCCCGAGCCGCAACGAGCCGTTTGGCCTTGTGCTGACCGAGGCCTGGTCGGCAGGGAAATGTGTCGTCGCATCCGATGTAGGGGGGCTTGCAGAAAACATCGAAAACTTTATCGATGGTATCAAGGTGCCGGTCAGGGCGGACTCTCTCGCCTGGGGGATAAATTACGTGATAGATGACCCCCGGATGATGCGTCAGCTCGGCAGGGCAGGGCGACTTAAGGTAGTCACGGAGTTTGACTGGGATCTTGTCGCTGCCTCGGTTCTCAGAGTCTATGAATCCGCCATGAGTGACTGCCGGACAGATACCGGGGTGTGAACGTGGAGAAAACGGGGACGATCCCCTATTTCACAGACTATGACGTTTTCCTGTTCAGGCAGGGGACGCATTCCCGCCTGTATGAAAAAATGGGGGCGCACCTTGCGACACAAAACGGAAAGAGCGGGGTCTACTTTGCAGTCTGGGCCCCGGAGGCACGGTCAGTATCAGTCATTGGTGCGTGGAATGACTGGGACTCTGATGCCAATCCCCTTTGTCTCAGTCCGGCAGGTACCGGTGTCTGGGCTGCATTCGTCCCTGGGGTTCACGACGGCAGCCTGTACAAGTACCACATCGATCCAAATGCCGGAGGCGGAGCCTTTGACAAGGGGGACCCGTTCGCTTTTTTCTGGGAACTCCCTCCGAAAACTGCATCGATCGTCAGGGACCTTTCCTATTGCTGGGAGGACCAGGAGTGGATGTTTCAAAGGGCCGGGAAAAATCCTCTTGAGGAGCCTGTGTCGATCTACGAGGTCCATACAGGCTCATGGAGGCGCGTTCCAGGACAGGACTTCCGATCACTCTCCTACCGGGAAATTGGTCATGAACTGGGTGATTATGTCACGGACATGGGGTTCACCCATGTCGAGTTCCTCCCGGTCATGGAGCACCCCTACTATCCGTCCTGGGGATACCAGACCCTCGGGTACTTTGCCCCGACAAGCCGCTATGGGGTTCCCCAGGACTTCATGTACCTCGTCGATCACCTTCACAGGCGCGGAATAGGGGTGATCCTCGACTGGGTGCCTTCGCATTTCCCGGATGATGCGTATGGGCTGAGGCTGTACGACGGGACGGCACTTTTTGAACACCATGACGACAGGCAGGGCTTTCACCCCGAATGGAAAAGCAGGATTTTCAACTACGGCCGTCACGAAGTCAGGTCTTTCCTGATAAGCAGCGCCCTTTTCTGGCTTGACCGCTATCATGCGGACGGCATCAGGGTCGATGCGGTGGCCTCGATGCTCTACCACGATTTTGCGCGACAGGACTCCGGATGGATACCAAACCGGTATGGAGGCAGGGAAAACCTCGATGCCATCGAGTTCATGCGACGGTTGAACGAGGCAGCGTATCTCTCCTACCCGGGGATCATGATGATAGCAGAGGAATCAACTGCGTGGCCGATGGTGACACGACCACCGGACACCGGGGGCCTGGGTTTCGGACTCAAATGGAACATGGGCTGGATGCATGACACGCTTGGCTTCTTTGGAAGAGAGCCTGTACATAGGAAATACCACCACAACCAGCTTACCTTTTCGATCTGGTACGCCTTTTCTGAGAACTTTCTCCTGCCCTTTTCACATGACGAGGTCGTCCACGGCAAGCGTTCACTCATCGGAAGGATGCCTGGGGACGAGTGGCAGAAGTTTGCGAACCTTCGGGCGATGTTCGGCTACCTGTACACACACCCGGGAAAGAAACTCCTCTTCATGGGTTGCGAGTTTGGCCAGCGAAACGAATGGTACCACGAAACGAGCCTGGACTGGCACCTGCTCGGCAACCCGCTCCATTCAGGGCTCCTTGCATGGGTACGGGACCTCCAGTGGTTTTATCGCACGACCCCGGCCTTATACAGAAACGATTTTTCCGGTTCGGGCTTCTCATGGATAGACTGTTCCGACCAGGAACAGAGTGTCATCGTTTTTACCCGGTATGGCAGGCAGGGGGATGTGCCGGTCCTCGTAGTCCTGAACCTCACCCCGGTAGTGCGGCGGGGATACCGTGCCGGGGTCCCGTCTGGGGGAAGGTGGACTGAACGGCTCAATAGTGACAGCGCTATGTACGGGGGAAGTAATATTGGGAACCTGGGCGGGGTTGATGCTGAACAGTACCGATACCACGGAAGGGACTGGTCCGTCGTCCTTACGCTCCCACCGCTCTCGGCAACCATACTGACCGGAGAGGTACCATGAACCAGGGGTATGTCTGCATCCACGGGCACTTTTACCAGCCCCCACGGGAAGACCCCTGGACCCGCGAGGTCCCGGTTGAGCCTTCCGCCTCTCCCTTCCTGAACTGGAACGAGCGGATCTGTGCCGAGTGCTACAAGCCGTTCTCTGATGCCCGGATTCTCGGATCAGACGGCCTTATCGAGGATATTGTCAACCTGTATGGTCTGGTAAGTTTCAATGCCGGTCCGACCCTCCTCTCCTGGCTGGAGAGTGGGAACCCCGCGGTGTACTCAGCGATGGTACAGGGAGACCACGATGCAATGGGGAGGTTCGGGGGACATGGTACTGCCATCGCGATGCCTTTCTACCACCTGATCCTTCCTCTCTGCCGTGCTGATGACAGGGAGATTGTCATCCGGTGGGGTATCGACGACTTCAGGGCGCGTTTTTTACGTGAGCCTGAAGGGATGTGGCTGCCGGAGACCGCGGTCGATACCGATACCCTGGAGGCCCTGGCACAGGAAGGCATCCGGTTCACCGTTCTCGGGCCTGGCCAGGCCGCACGGGTCAGGACACCAGGAGGTGTCTGGAAGGAAGTTACCGAAGGGGACCTTGACACCAGGGAACCGTACCTGTGCCGCCTCCCTTCAGGGAAGGAGATAGCTGTTTTCTTCTACGATGGGGCAATCGCTTCGGAGATAGCCTTTGGAAACCTCCTTGCAGACGGCAGGAACCTGGCAGCGCGTCTCCTCAAACCCCTCGAATCATCAGGGGCCGGGGAAGGTATCGTGAACGTGGCTGTTGACGGAGAGACCTTCGGACATCACAAGGCATTTGGAGAGATGGCTCTCGCTTATGCAATCAAGGCGATAACCGAAGGTCGTACTGCACGGATCACGACCTACGGCAAGTACCTGGCAGATCACCCGCCGGTTCGTGAGGTTGAGATACTTGAGGGAAGCTCCTGGTCGTGCGCCCACAACCTCTGCCGCTGGAAGGGCGGGTGCGACTGCGCGACGGGGGGCAGGCGGTCATGGACGGTTGACTGGAGAGGCCCTCTCCGCACAGCTCTTGACCAGCTGAATGAATCGCTCTCAGCGTTTTACCGGGCTGAATTGTCCCGTGCCGGACTTGACCCGGGAATGGCCGTAAAAGCAGCCGGGCCGTTCATATCCTCCCCGTCGGCTGAAAAGGCACAAAAAATGCTGGATGACCTGAAAATACCGGATCCGTCAACCGCCGGAAAGGTCCTGTCTCTCCTTGCCCTGGTCAGACACAGCCTCGCCATGTATTCAAGCGATGCCTGGTTTTTTGACGATATTGGAAGGCTAGAAGCGGCATATGCGCTCAGGAACGCGGCGAAGGCAATGGAGATTGCCAGGGACCTGGGGGGGCCTGCAATCTCTGCGGTTTTTATCTCCCTTCTCTCGAAGGCCAGGGGTAATACCCCTGAGTACCCGGACGGCGGGACCGTCTGGTACGAGCTGGTAGAACCGTGGTCCAGGACTCTCCAGGAGGTTGCAATTCATTATGCCCTTCGTGCGGTCCTCTCTGATGGTGAGGAGATCCCCTCTCCAGGATTTTTGGTGAGCACCCGCATTATGGTCCACCGCAAGGAAGAGTTCGGAGGGGTATCGGGGGCTGGGTTCATTTTTCTTAAGGATATTCTCACCTTAAAAGAAGTGATGCATGTCTTCGCTGCGACTGCCAGGCCATCTTCCGGCTGCAGGATCGTGTATGGTCCCGGTCTTACCTCACCACAGGGGGATATCCTGGCAGGAGACCTGCTTTCGTTGCTGGGGCGGGAGGGGACATCACTTCCCGAAGGATGTAATGAGCTGTCCCTCACCCCGGGTCAGAGAATTCTCTTCTCGCGAGAACTCTCCCAAAAAGCCTTTCATTACCTCTGGTCCCGTGCCATGGACATGGAGAGCATCTGCAGTGGAGTAACCGGGGAGTTGCCCAGGGAAGTCCCGGCAGTCCTCAGGGAGCTCTGCCTGTGCCAGTTATCAGGGAAAATCCTCGCGGCATGTGCCCTTGCTCCATCAGGGAAGGAAAGGCTTGAAGCCCTGAAAAAAGCAGCCGACCGCTTGAGATGGGACCCTGATACACATTACATCCGGGACATGGCAGAAGAGATGGTCAACATGCGTGCACGCGTGGTAAGGGAGGCCCCTGCGGATGATCAACACTACGCTTCACTGACAGCCCTCGTGGACGCCCTCGGTCTGTTCGGCGTACACCCTCTGTTCCGGGAGGCGCAGAACATCCTCTTTCCCCTCAGGAAAAAGACCGTTATCCAGACAGGAGACGTGGTGATAAACAATACCGGCCCGGATGATTTCCTGGACCTTCTCCTCACCCGTTTCGGCATCCAGCGGGCCGGGGGAACAGGAAGATGAATGGCAGCCCTGCCGGATACCTGGACCTCCCGCCACGAGACCGCCGGCGTTCAGGGGTCCTCCTCCATATCTCTTCATTACCTTCACCATTTGGTACAGGCGATCTGGGTCCTTCGGCATACCGGTTTATGGACCTCCTCGTGAGGGCGCACCAGCAGGCGTGGCAGGTCCTCCCGCTCCAGCCGGTATCGGCTGCCGCTGGGTTTTCTCCGTACCACTGCTGCTCGGCTTTTGCAGGAAATCCCCTGCTCATAAGCCCTGAGATCCTTTTCTCGGAGGGATACCTCACGCGCTCTGATCTTGACAGCGCAATCGAGGCATTCATTCAGAATGGTACACCGGGCACGACAGAGGCATTGAAGGACAACCTCCTTGCCAGGGCATTTTGCAGGTTCACCTCGGCAGATAAGACCGTATTTGAATCATTCTGCAGAGACCAGGAGACCTGGCTTTCTGATTATGCCCTTTTCTGCTGCCTGAAACGAATGAATGGCGGCCTGGCCTGGTACGAATGGGAACCCCGGCTCCGCGACCGCGACCCCCATGAACTTAAAAAATACACCCTCGACCTTGCCGGTGAGATCAGGTATGAGCAGTTCAGACAGTTTGTCTTCTTCACCCAGTGGGAAAGGTTGAAAATGGCATGTAACAACGAGGGGATCTCCATCATCGGTGACATTCCGTTGTATGTTGCCGGGGACAGCTGCGATGTCTGGTGTAACCGCTCCCTCTTCGACCTCGCTCCAGACGGGAGACCGTCCACCGTCTCCGGTGTCCCACCCGACTATTTTAGTCCCACCGGGCAGCGCTGGGGGACACCCGTTTACCGTTGGAATGATATGGCAAAGGAGGGGTATGGGTGGTGGATCTCGCGGCTGCGACATCTTTCACATCTTTTCGATGAAATACGCATAGACCACTTCAGGGGCATCGAGTCCTACTATACGATAGCGGCATGCGAGGAAACTGCCGTCAGCGGGAGGTGGATCCCAGGCCCCGGAGCTGACCTGTTGCGGGCCATCTCCACGGCGCAACTCCCGTCCCTGCTGATAGCCGAGGACCTTGGGACCATTACCCCGGCGGTGACCACCCTCATGCAGACGTTCGGTCTGCCAGGTATGAGGGTACTCCAGTTTGCCTTCGGTGATGACATGCCGGAAAGCCCGCATATACCCCACAACCACCCGGTTCAGGCTTATGTATACACCGGGACGCACGATAACAACACGGTCAGAGGGTGGTACGAGGACGAGGCCGACGGCCCGACCAGAAAAAGGCTTTCAGCCTACACCGGAAGGGAGGTAACCAGGGAAAACGTGCATAGGGAATTTATCCGTCTTGCCATGTCCTCTGTCGCGAAGACGGCGATTATCCCCTTCCAGGACCTCGCCGGGCTCCCGGGCACGACCCGGATGAACACGCCGGGAACAACCTCCGGAAACTGGGCGTTCAGGATGGAAATGGACCAGTTTTCGGATGAACTCGCATGCTGGCTCGGTGAAATGACCCGTCTGTATGGAAGGGTGCACCATCAGCAACCGGTTGATGCCTGCCTGCCCACGGGGGACGCTTTATAGTCACCCACACCAAAACGGAAATGTCAGGTCATGGTTCCCGATGAGAGCGTTAAATCAGAGTTTGCCCATATACCTGATAGGATTGGCGGCCTTGTAGACCTGGCCTACAACCTCTGGTGGTCATGGCACCCCGAGGCCAGGGTCCTGTTCAAGCAGATCAACCAGCAGGCATGGAAAGGCTCCCTCCACAACCCGGTCCTCATGCTCAGGGACATCCCTCTGGAGTACCTCCAGCGTGCAGCGCAGTCCCCCGAGTACCTCCACCGGTATGATATCATCATGCACCGCTTCGAGACCTATCTGAAGAGCAGGACCGGGTGGTTCAAGGAGCTTTATAATGAAACAAGGCCTCTGACAATAGCGTACTTTTCGGCCGAGTACGGCCTTCACCACTCCCTGCCATTCTATGCAGGAGGGCTCGGGTTCCTTGCCGGAGACCACCTCAAGGAGTGCAGCGATCTCGGCGTGCCTATGGTTGCGGTCGGGTTCATGTATTCCGAGGGGTACCTCCACCAGCATGTACGGGCCGACGGCTGGCAGGATAATATAACAGAAAGCCTTGAGCGGGACGCCGCCCCTATTGTCAGGGTGCCGGGTGCCGGGGGGGAGCAGCTTGTCATCCAGGTGCCTTTTATCGAGCCGCCCATTTACACGGCGGTCTGGAAGGTCCAGGTGGGAAAAATTCCCTTGTACCTGCTGGATACCGATATCGACCGGAATACACCGGAGAACCGGTCCATCAGCTCTAGGTTGTATGCATCGGACCGTGACCTCCGACTCCGCCAGGAATTGGTACTCGGCATCGGCGGTTCCCATGTGCTGCACACACTCGGCATTGACTTCTCGGCAATTCACCTCAATGAAGGCCATCCTGCCTTCGCTATCCTGGAGAGGATCCGCCAGCATGTGGATTTGGGGGTTCCGTTCACGGATGCGTTTGAACAGGTGCGGGGAACGACCGTTTTCACGACGCACACGCCGGTTCCGGCAGGAACCGACATATTTCCTGAAAGCCTGATGGACCGGTATTTCGGGCATTATATCCCTACTCTTGGTATTGACAGGTCCACGTTCATGCGTCTCGGTACCCACCCGTTTGACCCGTCGGCAGGGTTCAATATGACCGCCTTCGCCCTGCGTGGCTCAGGGTACCACAACGCTGTTTCACGGCGTCATGCCGAGATAGCCCGGGAGATGTGGAAGTCTCTCTGGCCCGACCGCTCACCGGGAGATATCCCGATAGATTACATAACAAACGGCGTCCATGTCCCCACATGGCTTGACCCGAGGATGGAGATCCTGTTCAACAAGTATCTCTTCCCGGTCATCCCGCACTGGCAGCAGGAACATGACAACCAGGCAATCTGGGAACTGGTTGAGGAAATACCGGACAGGGAACTCTGGGAGACCCATGTCTGGCTCAAGTCCAAGCTTTTAAACCGTATCCGCGAGAGAAAGCGGTTGAAATATGCGGATCTCCAGGACGAGCCAATCAACCTCGTTGCAGAGGGGCTGCTGCTGAATCCATCGGTCCTCACCATCGGTTTCGCCCGAAGGTTTTCCACGTACAAGCGGGCTGATCTCATCTTCCATAACCCCGAACGGCTGAAGAAAATCCTCAACAACCCCCTCTGCCCGGTCCAGATCCTGTTCGCAGGCAAGGCACACTTTGCCGATGACGAGGGAAAGAGGATCCTCCAGAGGATATACCGTGCCGCACAGTCCCCGGAGTACGGGGGGAGGATCGGTTTCATCGAGGACTACGGCGAACAGGTCGCCCAGTACCTCGTCCATGGCGTCGATGTCTGGCTGAACAACCCGATTCCTCCTCTCGAGGCGAGCGGCACGAGCGGGATGAAGGCAGCGTTGAACGGCGTCATCAACCTGAGCATCCTCGACGGGTGGTGGCTCGAAGGGTACAATGGTAAAAACGGCTGGGCATTTGGTTCCAATGTGCCTCCTGGTGACCGGACCGCGGGTGATGCCGCGACGCTGTACGATATTCTCGAACACCAGGTCATACCCTTGTTTTACGACCTCGACCTGGACGGCATACCCCACGGGTGGGTCTCGATGATGAAGGAGTCGATAAAGTCAAATGCACCGCGTTTTTCTGCCCGGAGGATGGTAAAGGAGTATGTGACTATGTACTACCCTTCTCTCCTCAAATGCGCAATTAGTGGACAGATACCCTGTAAAAATGCTGAATAAGTGGTCATCTCCCAAAGAAGAGCCCTGCCATCCGGTATAGTTCCAGGTCAGCCTTCCTGTTACCGGTGACGACATAGGATAGAGGGACAAGGGTTACCTCACTCCCACAAAGGGCGGTCATCATGCCGTATCTCCCTTCCGAAACGGCATCGACTGCCTTTACCCCAAATCTCGTCGCGATGATCCTGTCATACGGGGTAGGAGGTCCTCCCCGCTGGACATGCCCCAGCACGGTAACCCGGGTCTCGACTCCGAGCCTCTGCTGGATCTCCCGGCCGACAAGGTTCCCTATCCCCATGATGCATTCGTGCCCCGTTGCATCGCTAGCGGTCAGACCTGACATGAATGCCTCCGGGTCAGCAGGCTCCGACCCCTCGGCAACCACGACGATGGAGGATTTTCTCCCTGAGGCATACCGGTCCTTCAGGTGGCGGCAGACATCCGCGATATCGAACGGGACCTCGGGGACCAGGATTTCATCTGCCCCTCCCGCTATGCCGCCAATGATGGCTATCCACCCTGCATCGCGGCCCATGACCTCGACCACCATGATGCGGTGATGGGACTCCGCCGTGGTATGGAGGCGGTCGATGGCGTCAGTTACTATGGAAACGGCCGTATCAAAACCGACGGTCGTATCTGTTCCAAGGATGTCATTGTCGATGGTCTTCGGGACGGCAACAAGGGGTATGCCGACCTGACGGTACATCATTTCAGCGACCCTGAGCGTCCCGTCACCGCCTATGACCACGAGAGCGTCGATCCCGCGCCTTCCCAGTGTCTGCCGGATCCGCTCTACATCACCGTCCTCCCTGAACGGGTCGGTCCTCGACGTCCCGAGGATGGTCCCCCCCCGGGAAATGATCCCGGCTACTGAAAACGTAGAAAAATCCTCGACATGGTCATCAATAAGCCCCATCCAGCCGTTTTTTATGCCGGTCACCCCCCACCCGCGTGCGAAGGCCGCCCGGGTCACCGCCCTGATAACCGCATTCAGGCCCGGACAATCGCCACCGCCAGTGAGAACCCCGATTGTTGTCATCCCGATGTCCCTCCCCGGGTATAGATCAGGTATGCCTCGCCAGGGGTGGCATCGTCGTATGTAACCGCGGCAATGGCATTGCACATCCTGATAGCCTCGGCGAGCGGTTTCTGGTGGATGTTGCGGCCTGTTGCATTCCCTGCGCAGCCGCCCTCGTGGATCTGGCGGTGCAGGTCGGTCAGGAATTCCAGCGGGTCGGTTGCTGAACCACCTGCGCAGATTACCTTTGTCCGTCCGGCAGCGCGCACGGCTTCATCGAGGAAGACACCTCCGCTGATGCCGGCACGTTTCGGGGAATTCACCTTTACAAAATCGCTCCCAAGACAGGCGGCGACACCTGCAGCGCCGGCGATGAGATGGGGGTCCTTTTCATCACCTATGGCATGGCCCCGGGGGTAGACCCACAGCACGGAGACCAGCCCGTGTCGGTGGGCGTCCCGTACCATGCAGGCGGCTTCGCGGAGCATGACCGCTTCATGGATGCTGCCCGGGTACACCGTGTAACCTACTGCAGCTACGAGAAGACCGCTGTCCCGTGCAAAACATGCCACGTCATCCACCGAGCACCAGGAAGTGCTCACAGGGTCGTGCTGTTCGGTCCTGATCAGGTGACTTTTGCCATTGATCTTAACGAGATACGGGACGTCGGGATAGTCCGCCCCATACCGGGCGATAAGACCCATCTGTGCTGCAAACACACCAATCCTCCCCCTGGCAGCGATCCTGAAAAGGTGTTCGGGGTCTGCGTCGTCGGGTGATATCCCGACTCCAAAAAAATCGTCATTCAGGTGCTCGATCTTCTGGTCGCCGGCAAACAGCATGAGCCGTCCTGTTTTTTTTGTAATCAGGTCCATGTTTGCGCAATACATGGAATGCATCGACGGGGGCACGTCGAGCGGGACGAAGCCGCTGGAACCCTGGTGCATACATCCCAGATCATCATGTGCGCACTTATGCGTGATCCTGATGAGCCAGCGTGCGGCAAGCCGTTCCTCATCTGGAACATATTTATATGGCAGATCATATAGGGAATATCACAATTGTGAATTATTGGGCCAGAAGGCCAGAGTGCTTATGCAGCTGACTACAGACCTGCTCTATTCCGGTTCGAATCGGGATCCTGGCTCTTTACAATGGAGGATGAGGGACGATGTAACTACGCATACAGAAGGTGTTTGAAGCGCTCTTCACCCTCGAGGATATGAGGCAGGTCTTCCGGGACTCTGGCCCGACAGGCCTCTCGGACGAGGAGGAGGCAAAATTTGCGGCCAGGCTTGGAACCCTGAAGGAGATCATACAGGCGATTGAAAAAGGGGAGGGTGTCCCCGGGCCTGTCCGAATCGCCGGAAATATTGACCTGCGCACCCGGGAGGAGCATGCGCTGAACATCCAGCCTATCCAGGCCGCCGGCAGGCTGTCCCTCGAAGCAAGGAAGGCGGTCATCAGCTATGGCGACGGTTATTCCACATGTGACCAGTGCCGGAAGCCCTTCAGGCTCGACAGGATCACACATCCCGCAATTGGGCAGTTCCATCTCGATCTTGCCAGGTTCGTCAACATGGACCAGGCCCGTGTCGTCCCTGGGGCTAGGCGCGGATTCCAGGCAGTAACCCAGGCCCTTTTAGGGAAAGGGGACTCTGTTATCGTGTCTTCCCTCGCCCACTATACCGAGTTCCTCTCTGTTGAGGGGGTCGGAGGTGTGGCGAAGGAAGTGCCCCTTGACGACACGAACCGGGTCACCGCCGATGCAACCGCTGAAAAGATTGAAACAGTGACACGGGAGACGGGCCGGACACCCGGTCTTGTAATGATCGACCATTACGACTACCAGTATGCAAATGAGCATGATGTCCGTGGCATTGCCAGAGTGGCACACCAGTACGACATCCCTTTCCTCTGCAATGGCGCGTATACAGTGGGCATCATGCCGGTTGATGGGAAGGCCATTGGTGCTGATTTCGTGGTAGGCTCCGGACACAAGAGCATGGCCTCCCCCGCTCCTTCGGGCGTCCTCGCGATGACCGATGAATGGGCGCCGAAAGTCCTTAGGACAACCGCCATGGTCGGTGATGTGACCAACCGGAAATTCGGGATAAAGGAAGTCGGAATGCTCGGCTGCACTCTCATGGGTTCGAACCTTATAGCGATGATGGCGTCCTTTCCTCATGTCCGGGAGAGGACAACACAGTGGGACGAAGAGGTGAGGAAGTCCAACTTTTTCATCCGCCGCCTCCTCGGGATAGACGGGAGCAGGGTGCTCTCCGAGTATCCAAGAAAACACAGTCTTACGAAGGTGGACACGACCGGCAGCTTTGACAGGGTTGCCACGACACACAAGCGAAGGGGGTTCTATTTCTCAGATGAGCTTTCAGAAAGGGGTATCGTCGGGGAGTTTGCCGGGGCGACCCGGGCCTGGAAACTCAATACCTATGGACTTACCTGGAGCCAGGTGCGCTACCTAGCTGATTCGTTCGAGGACATAGCACACAAGTACAACCTGCCCGTAAGATTGGATTGATACCATGACAGAAAAAAAATTCAGGCTCGGGACAACCGTAGTCCATGCCGGTCAGGAACCGGATCCGGTGACAGGGGCAAGGGCGGTCCCGTTGTACCAGACCAGCAGTTACGTATTCAGGGACACCGAACACGCCGCCAGTCTCTTCGCTCTCAAAGAGCCCGGTAATATCTATACACGGCTCATGAACCCCACGACCGATGTCTTCGAGAAGCGGATGGCGGCCATCGAAGGAGGGACGGCAGCCCTTGCGGTGGCCTCGGGCATGGCGGCAATCACCTATGCACTCATTGGCATCACTCGGCCAGGCGATGAGATCGTTGCTGCAAATAACCTCTACGGAGGCACATACCAGCTCCTGAACTATACGTTTCCAAAACTCGGGAGGAGGGTCACTTTCGTCCGTTCTGATAACCCGGATGCCTTCAGGGATGCCATCACGGACAGGACCCGGGCGCTCTATGCAGAAACCATTGGCAACCCAAAACTCGACACCCCTGATCTTGAGGCTATTGCTTCGACAGCCCATGAAAGGGATATCCCTTTCGTGGTCGACAACACGACCGCCGTGGGACTTGCACGGCCCATCGACTTCGGCGTGGACGTGGTGGTTCATTCGGCGACAAAATTCATAGGGGGTCACGGGACGTCTATCGGGGGCGTTATCGTAGACTCTGGAAACTTCAACTGGGGGAATGGCAGGTTCCCCGAGCTGACCGAACCCGACCCCGGTTACCATGGGATCAGGTACTGGGATACCTTTGGAAAGCATCCAGGTCCTGGAAATGTGGCGCTCGCCTTCAAGCTCCGGGTCCAGTTGCTCCGTGACACCGGGGCGGCGATCTCACCCTTCAACTCATGGCTTTTCATACAGGGCCTTGAAACGCTCCATCTAAGGGTGGCACGGCACTCCGAAAACGCCCTCGAGGTGGCACGGTTTCTGAGCAGGCACCCGAAGGTTGCCTGGGTGAACTACCCGGGGCTTCCCGACAACCCCAGCCATGGAATGGCCACGAAGTATCTTGGCGGGACGCATTACGGCCCTCTGGTGGGCTTCGGGGTCAGGGGCGGGATGGGAGCGGGTAAAAAGGTCATCGAAGGGGTCAGGCTATTCAGCCACCTGGCAAACATCGGTGACGCGAAGAGCCTCATAATCCACCCGGCCTCTACCACACATCAACAGCTCTCGGCCGAAGAGCGGCTGGCCACCGGAGTGACACCTGACTTTATCAGGTTGTCTATCGGTGTCGAAGACATCGCGGACATCATAGCAGACCTGGACCAGGCGCTTGAGAGGATATGAAACCATGAAAAATGGCTCGGTAGGGACGGTGAAGACCCAATACTACCACACGGAAGTACCGCTCGTACTGGAAAGCGGTTCAGTTCTTCCTTCCCTCACAATTGCCTATGAGACGTACGGAACCCTCAACCAGGGCCGGTCGAACGCCATCCTCATCTGCCATGCCCTCTCCGGGGATGCCCATGCGGCTGGATACCATGAAGGCGATAGCAGGCCAGGCTGGTGGGACCTGGTTATAGGGCCGGGAAAGGCCTTTGATACTGACCGTTATTTTATCATTTCATCCAATGTCATCGGCGGGTGCAAGGGATCCACCGGCCCTTCCTCGGTCAACCCTGATACAGGGAAAGCCTATGCCACCTCGTTTCCTGTTATCACCATCGGGGACATGGTCCGTGCGCAGGCGCGCCTCGTTGAAGGCCTCGGGATCGACACTCTGTACGCCGTCGCCGGAGGTTCCATGGGAGGGATGCAGGCAATCGCGTGGGCCGTACTCTTTCGGGAACGTGTAAAAAAATTGATTGCCATTGCGACGACGGCCTCCTCGACCCCCCAGCAGATCGCATTCAACGAGGTAGGGAGGCAGGCCATCCTTTCCGACCCGGAATGGCGCGAAGGTGCCTACTATGAAGCGGGTCAGCCGGCGAGAGGGCTGGCCCTCGCCCGCATGGTCGGTCATATCACCTATCTGAGCGACGAGTCGATGCACCGAAAGTTCGGACGCTCCCTCCAGGACCGCGAGGAACTGAGTTTTCAGTTCTCAACTGATTTTACCGTTGAAAGTTACCTCCACCACCAGGGAGACACGTTCACCAGGCGGTTCGATGCAAATTCCTACCTTTACATCACGAAGGCGATCGATTACTTCGACCTCTCAGTCGAAGGTTCCCTCGAAAAAGGACTGGCCCAGGTCATGGCAAAGGCACTGGTCGTCAGCGTCACGTCCGACTGGCTCTATCCTCCCTACCTCTCCGAGGAAATCGTGCATGCCCTGTCGGCAAACGGGGCCAGGGTGGAATATGCAGAAATCAGGTCACAGTATGGTCATGACGCATTCCTCCTCGAGGGGGGACAACTCCATTACCTGATCTCGAGGTTCCTCTCCCACCGGCTTGCAGGTGATGTCATGCTGACCGACTGCCCGACACTGCCACTCGGTTCTTCCATCGGCGACGCGGCACGGCTCATGACGCAGGCAGGAGTCAACCATCTGCCGGTGGTGACCGAGGAAGGAACCCTCACAGGCATCGTCACGTCATGGGACATAGCCCTGGCAGTAGCGGGCCGACTCTCAAGGCTCGAAGAAATAATGACAACCTCGGTCGTTACGGCGAACCCTGAAGAACCGATTGAAGAGATTGTCCGGCGCCTCGACGAACACAGCATCTCGGCGCTCCCGGTGATAAGCCCTGACGGGAAGGTGCTCGGAATCGTTACGAGCGAGAAGGTCAGCACTCTCTATCGGCGCTGTGGATAGCGGGTCCCGCTGAAAGGTCCTGTCTGGGCGGTCAAGGACAGGTCAGCTCTCTTATCGCGGGGTTCATGGATAAACTACATGATATGCAAGGTACGTTCATTACATAATGCAGGGTGCCGGGAGACATGACACCGCAATACAACCTGTTCATCGTCCGCTATTCCGAGATCTTCCTCAAGTCGGAGCCTGTGCGGAGAGCATGGGAAAACGCCCTCCTTGATGCGATCAGGAAGGCAAATCCTGAGGTAGTAATAGCACGGGAAAGGGGCAGGATCTGGCTTTCCGGAGTTCTGGACCCGGAATCGCTTCAATACATCTTTGGTATTGTATCGTTTTCCCCCTGCGTCCATGTGCCCCTCTCCGATCTGAACGAGGCGGTCTTACGCTATGCCGCCAGCATTGAGATCGGACGTTCGTCCTCTTTTTCAGTCAGGGTCAGGAGAGTCGGAAAACACACGTTTTCCTCGCAGGAAAAAGCTGCTGAGCTCGGGGGGACCATCCTTGAACGGTATCCTCACCTGGAGGTGGATTTAACCAGACCAGACCAGCAGATCCGCGTCGAGATACGGGACCAGCAATGTTACCTGTACCACGAGAAGATCGCAGGAGCGGGTGGAATTCCCCAGGGTGTCGAAGGGTCCCTGGTGTCTCTCATGTCAGGAGGAATCGACTCACCCGTGGCGTCCTGGATGATGATGAAGAGAGGCTGCAGGATTATACCCGTTTACATCGCGCTTGAGTCGTTCCTCGACGAAAAAAGCCTTGAGAGGTGCAGGGCGGTTGTGTCCGTCCTTCAGCGCTTCCAGCCGGGAATGGAGCTCATCGTCATCCATGATGCCTATCTTGCATGTGCGAAACCCGAGCTGAAAAAGCGGGGATTTGAGAAGTATACCTGCCTCTTCTGCAAGCGCCGGATGTACCGCATTGCGGAAAAGATCGCACGTGAGCAGGGTGCCAGGGGTATCGTAACCGGTGAGGCACTCGGCCAGGTCGCGTCCCAGACCCTGGACAACCTGGAGGTGCTCTCCGAGGCGGTGAAAATCCCCATCTACCGGCCACTCATTGCATATGACAAAGAAGAGGCAATACGCGTTGCCAAGAAGATCGGGACATTCGAGGTGTCGATCATGAAGACCGGGGGGTGCAGAGCGGTCCCGGATATACCCTCCACGAAAGGCCGGCTGGAAAAGGTACATGAACTCGAGGCACGGATATCTTCCACCTGCGGCCTGAATGACCCGTGAACCACCTGTCAAGAAAAAACTATACTGGTGCGATACCTGCAACCTCCCGGTCATTGCACGGAGCTGCCGCTGTGGGTCGCTGCCTCGGGAGATACTCCTCGAACAGCCATATGACATACGGCCGGCGCTCACACACGACCGCTCTATCCTTGAGGGGCTCCTGACCGGACGATTCGGTACTGCCGGACTACCTGAGGTTATCCTGCTCAACAAGTCCGGGGGTCTCGACCGGACGGACACGGTCTATATCCATGGCCACAGGTTCGGTCTTCTCACTTTCAATCCGGTCAGCAGGGCTCATGAGATAGACCTGACACAGGAGGCGGTGTCATGCCTCCTCGGCAGCGCAACCCGCGGGATCGTGGACATAACCAGGGCGGTGGAACAGTCTGGCCTCATTGAAAAGCGGATCGGGGGTAAAAAGGTCGAGGTACAGACTGATATCACCGATGGCCCGGTCATCGTACGGTTCAGGGACAAGTACGGCTCAGGCTACCTGAAGGGTGGGAGCGTCAGGATCAGGTCGATAGGAAGGGTGGTCCCGGTATCGCGACCAGACCCGTCCTGGGACGATGTCATTGCAGCAAATGCCGTTCACCTGAAGAACCTCGAGCGTCATGCCGTGCGGTTCATCAGGCAGCACATGCACGACAGGCCGGTGTGCAACATCTCGTTTTCTGGCGGGAAGGACAGCACGGTCACCCTTCACCTCGCTCGGAAGGCTGGGGTGAAAACAGCTTATTTCGTTGATACAGGGCTTGAATTTCCCGAGACCCGCGAGTTTGTCAGACAAACGGGCGTTGAAATGGTGATTACCGCCCCGGATTTCTGGCCGGCTGTTGAACGGATCGGTCCACCCCATAAGGACGAACGCTGGTGCTGCAAGTACATCAAGCTCAACCCGGTCAAGCAGTGGTTGAAGCCCCAGGGCAGGTGTGTCACCGTCCAGGGAAACCGCTGGTACGAGTCCTTTGCAAGGGCAAGCCTCTCGGGAACCGCTGAAAATGCTTTTAACCCTGACCAGCTGAACATATCGCCTATCCGGAACTGGCGGGCGCTGGAGGTATGGCTCTACCTATGGTGGAAAAAAATCCCCTGCAACCCGCTGTACGAGATGGGCCTCGAGCGTATCGGGTGTTACCTCTGCCCAGCGAAGCTCTAGTTCGAGTTCGAGCTCCTGAAGGAGACACACCCTGACCTTGAGAGGAGGTGGTCCTCATTCCTGACCAGTTGGGGGGAAAAGCAGGGTTTTTCACCGGAGTTTATCAGATACGGCTTCTGGAGGTGGCGAAACCTCCCCCCGAAGATGCTCGAGCTTGCCCGTGAATGTGGCGTACCAATCACGGTAGACACCAGAACGAGATAATGTCCCGACCTGGAAACCTGTGAAGCACAGGCTGTTGCCAGGGCCTACCTGTACCAGCCCGCCGCGGAGTGGCAGCGCGAGCAACCGGGAACAGCGTGGATTTTTCCCTTTCGGTATGAAATATCAAGGTCATAATCAGGGGTACACATATCCCCTTGAGTCAGAAACCAAAAGGGTTTGTCCCTGCCAGCCTGATTTCTTATGATGGAGTCGCTTGTATACCAGCCAGAGTTCCAGATGATCCAGCTCCTGTTTATAGCCCTTTCAGGGGATCTTGTAGCATCGCGCAACAACCAGTCGGCGGTCATAGGGCTCATCCTGGTGGGCGTTCTGGTGGGTCCGAGTGCTTTCGGGCTGATAACCTATACCGATTTCGTCAGTGGCCTCGCACACCTCGGCGCAGTCATCCTCCTTTTTGTCATAGGATTTGAGTTCAGCCTCAGGGACATCATCGCTCCCAGGAACTGGGCCATCGCAACACTCGGGGTCGTCGTCCCGTGGATTGGAGGGTATGGACTCGCGACCCTGTCAGGTTACGATCAATCAAGTGCCATCTTCATCGGAACCGCCCTGACCGCGACAAGCATCGCGATAACGGCAAATGTTCTCAGGGAACTGGGAAAACTCCAGACTGAGGCCGCAAAGGCCATCATCGGGGCTGCCGTCATTGATGACATCCTTGCCCTTATGGTCCTTGCAATCAGCACGGATATCGTCCACGGTTCATTCTCCTATGCCAGTATCGCGCTGATAACCCTGAAGGCCGTGGCATTCATTGTAATCGGAGCGGCCTTCGGACTCCTTGTCGTCGCAAAGTACCTTGTCCGCCTTGACAAAACCAGGTTCGCCAGGAAATACCCGGAGTTCATCTTTATCTTCGCGATGATGCTTGCATTCCTCTATGCCATGGGAGCAGAGGCAGTCGGTCTCTCCGCAATAGTGGGGGCGTTTATCGCCGGGGTGTCCTTCAAGGACGTCGAGCTTCACCAGAGCAGGAGCCTGAAGGAAGGTGCGGAATATCTTCAGATCATCTTCGCTTCGATTTTTTTTGTTTCCCTTGGCATACTCGCAGATCTCCATGCTTTCACCCCGGAAATCCTTGTATTCCTCGTGTTCCTTACCGCCATGGCCATCCTTACCAAGGTGATAGGCTGCGGGATCCCTGCCCGCCTTGGCGGCCTCTGCACCCGGGACTCGCTTATTGTGGGATTCGGAATGGCACCGAGAGGTGAAGTTGCAATGATCGTTGCCCTTATCGGTCTCGAATCAGGAATTATCGGGCAGGGGGTGTATGTCGCCCTGGTCCTGATGAGCCTGATAACGACCATCATTACACCCATCATCTATCGAAACTGGTTCTACCGGAATGAAGACTGCGCTGATTCATCCTTGGGATCATAAGCGCGTAAAATAACAATGCCTTCTCCCCTGGAAGGAGCAGGACCTGCCGGTGCTGTGATAGCGGGAGTTCCATGAAACTGCCCATCCGGATAATATGCGGTTTGGACGCTCACAGGGAACAGAGAGAATACTCTAACAGTTGACAGGTACAACTGTAATAAAAGCCTCTAATGACGCCGATTACAGGCTTCAGGGGGGTTTTCCCAGTGATGCACCATGGACCCGACAACATTTGCGGCATGTTTCGCACGCGTAAAAGAAGACCGTCCGCTCATCCACCACATCACGAACAACGTGACGATAAATGACTGTGCCAATATCACCCTCTGCTGCGGGGCCGCCCCGGTGATGGCCGAAGCCCCAGAGGAGGCGGGGGAGATGGCAGCCCTTGCAGATGCCCTCGTCCTCAACATCGGGACCCTGAACAGGACACAGGTCGAAGCAATGGTCCTCGCCGGAAAAAGGGCCAACAAAAAGGGTATACCGGTCATCCTCGACCCGGTCGGCGCAGGAGCGACTCATTACAGGACGGCAACCGTCCGCAGCCTCATGGAGAAAGTGGAAATCGCTGTGCTGAAGGGAAACGCAGGCGAGGTTGGGGTCCTTGCGGGAGAGGAGGCAACGGTCAGGGGCGTGGACTCTGCAGGACTCGCCGGGGACCCCGCCAGGATAACATCCGCGTTTGCTGATGAATGTGGATTTACCGTGGTAATGACCGGGCCTGAGGATGTCATATCTGATGGAAGAAGGACCCTCATCGTGGAAAACGGTCACCCATGGATGGAAAACCTTTCCGGGACCGGGTGCATGGCCGCATCGCTGGTCGGTGCGTTTTCAGCCGTCTCCGAGGACAATTTAGTCGCTTCTGCCGCGGCCCTTTCCGCATTCGGCATAGCCGCGGAACGCTCCGCCCTGAAGTCTTCCGGCCCCTATTCCTTCAGGACATGCCTTTTTGACGAGCTGGCCGCCCTGACGCCCCCTGACATAAGAAACCATGCCCGAATCAGGGGGATATGAAGCGGTAGGCATGATTCTGGACCTTTATGTTATCACAGACTCCTTGATAGCAGGAGGGCTCACCCACGAGGAGATCGCTTTACGTGCGGTCGCCGGAGGCGCGGATGTCATTCAGCTCCGGGACAAGCAGGCCGGGGGAGCCGCACTCCTTGCCACAGCTCGTGCGATCCGGGGAATAACCTCGGTTTCAGGTGTGCTCTTCATCGTGAACGACCGTCTTGACATCGCCCTGGCAGCCGGTGCGGATGGAGTACATCTGGGCCAGGAGGATCTTCCGGTCAGGGAAGCCCGCCGCATCGCTCCTCAGGGTTTGATCATCGGTGCATCGGTGGGTACGGTGGAGGAGGCATTATCTGCCGTATCCGGGGGCGCTGACTATATCGCCCTCTCCCCGACCTTTGATACCTCTTCCAAGGGTGACGCAGGCCCGGGAAAAGGTCTTGATACCCTCATGAGGATCCGCTCGGCAGTGGGAGTCCCTGTGATTGCGATCGGGGGGATCGGGCCAGAAAACCTCGCCGAGGTCCTCGATGCAGGAGCTGACGGGGTTGCCGTCATATCCGCAGTTGTCGGGGAGCAGGACATAATAGCCGCAACTGCCCGCCTGAAGCGTATAATCCGGGAGAGAAAGCGATTCCTTGCGGAAAACAGGGGATGAGAGCCACCTTCCAGGGGGTCACCGGAGGAAGGCTTATCGTTGAAAGAATTCAAAAACACTGCCTGCGCTGGCAGCAACAGGCTGTATCAATGGAGCTGTAAGGATGGTTGATCATTCCAGGGTAGTGACAGGGAGGTTCTCCTTTTCGGAGTCGGTGATCAGGGAGATGACGAGGCTTGCACAAACATATTCCGCAATCAACCTCGCCCAGGGCTTTCCAGACTTCCCTGCTCCGTCCGTTCTTAAACAGGCAGCATGCCAGGCGATAACCGAGGATTATAACCAGTATGCCGTCACGTGGGGTGCCCCGGGACTTAGGGCAGGACTCTGCCGGAGGCTTCGTGAATACAACGGGATCGAGTATGACGAGGAGTCTGAGATCACGGTGACCTGTGGCTCCACAGAGGCTATGATCGCATCACTGCTTGCCCTTACGAAACCTGGTGAAGAGGTACTCATCCCCGAACCATTCTATGAAAACTACGGGCCTGACAGTATTATCTCCGGTGCCAGGCCCAGGTTTATCCCTGCCGGCAAAGACTGGTCACCCGACCTGGATGCCCTGACTGCGGCATTTTCAAGTTCAACCCGTGCCATCGTGCTCAACACTCCCAACAATCCTTCCGGGAAGGTATACGGGAAGGAAATACTCAAAACAATTGCGGACCTCTGCGAAGATTTCAATGCTATCGCCATCTGCGACGAGATATACGAACATATCCTGTTCGACGGTCATGAACACGTATCAATGGCCTGCATCGGAGATATGCACGACAGGACCGTCACCATAGGCAGTTTCTCCAAAACATACAGTGTAACAGGCTGGCGGGTAGGATACGCAGCTGCTGATGCAGGGATGAGCTCGCAGATCAGGAAGGTCCATGATTTCCTGACGGTAGGAGCCCCCGCCCCGCTCCAGCATGCCTGTATCACAGCTCTTGACCTTCCTGATTCCTATTATTCAGACCTTGCCAGGGAATATGACCGGAAACGGATGATCCTTTACAAGGGGCTTGAAGATGCCGGCTTCGGGGTCTCACTCCCCGAAGGGGCGTATTACATCCTTGCAGATGCAGGTGGATTCGGGATGGATGATACCAGCTTCGCCGGGTTCCTCATCCGCGAGATCGGGGTGGCCGCAGTGCCGGGGTCATCATTCTTCCATGACGGGCCTGAACATTTTGTCCGTTTCACCTTCTCAAAGGAGGATGCTACCCTTGTTCAGGCGTGCAGTCGTCTCAGCAGACTGAAGGATCTGTAGCAAGGAGGTCCAGCCCCCTTGCCCGGACATCGGGCAATTCTGACCCCACAGCGTGATGAGGGATCCCGCTCCATTCCATACACAACGATGCAGGTCAGGTTCAGCGGAGGAAAAACCGAAGAAGTCACTTTCAGGGAGGGTACCGTCGAGGATCTTCTGAATCATATTGGAATAAATCCTGTCGAAGTGATTGTTTCCCGCTCAGGAGCGATAATCCCTGACGATACATGGCTCTATGAAAATGATGAGGTCCTTATCACCAGGATCGTTCATGGGGGGTGAATAATTGGTGTCTCATGGTCATTCTCCCCGCTGTTCGGAGTGTGACACCACCGCGGTCTTCCTCGACAGGGAACATGCGCGCCACCTCTGTGCCGCGCATTTTTCAGAGTACATCGAAGATCAGGTCCTTGCGACAATCACTGAGCAGGAGCTGGTCCCGCCCGGCAGTCGCATGGCCGTCGCGCTTTCAGGGGGAAAAGACAGTTCAGTACTCCTTTTCCTCCTCAACCGACTCCGGGACCGGCTCGGAATTACCGACCTTGTCGCCGTCACGGTCGACGAGGGTATCGCCGGTTACCGCGATGAAACCATGGAGGCAGCCGGCAGCCTGTGCCAGGGTCTCAGGATACCCAGCATATGCATATCTTTTAACGAGCGGTTCGGTGAGACCCTTGACCAGATGCTTGTTGGCAGGGAGCACCGCGCCTGCAGTTACTGTGGGACCTTTAGAAAAAGGCTGCTTGAAGAGGGCGCACGAAGAGCGGGTGCATCACTCATGGCCACCGGCCACTGCCTCGACGATGAGGTCCAGGCGGCTGCAATGAACGTCCTCAGGGCGGATATCGGAAGGATTACCCGGGAACTCCCTGACAAGGGACGTGGACCCTTCATCCCCAGGATCAAGCCGCTTTCAGGGCTCATGGGGCGTGAAGTCGCGTTGTATGCCATGCTTTCAGGATTATACACAGAACTGCCCGAATGTCCTTACACCCCGCATGCGCTTCGGGCCGAAGTCAGGGGAATACTCAACCACCTCGAGAGGGACAGGCCTGGTGCAATGCGGCTCATGATGCAGAACTACGGATCATTCCGGGAGTGCATGCGCAGAAAAGCCCCCTCCCTCCCGCTCGGCCGGTGCTTACAGTGTGGCGCACCTGCATCAGGTGAGTCCTGCAGGGTCTGTACCCTTCTCCGGGAAGGTTCGGCAGGGAGCGAGGTCAGAGAATCCCAGCCTCTGCACCGGTAGCTGTACGGAACCACCAGTCCCCACGTGCCCGGAGCAGGTATCCTGACCATTCGTTCCAATGGGTGAGGTTTCAGGCATTTGAGGGATATCTTTTGGGAAATCCCCTTTCAGTCGCGAGGTATCTGGCCTGGGCCCGGTTATCGCCACTACCCGGCAGGAGCGGATCTGGCATATCCCTGCGGGTTTCCTCGAGAGGTACTTTTCAGAGAGGATGAAAAGCACCCGGATAACCTGACCGGCATCACAGGGACTCATCCATGCTCCCGCTCCGGAGGCCCTTCAGGTCGAGGGTCACATACAGGATGCCAAGCGCATTCATCCTTCTGACCAGGGTTTCATGTATCGCCACTGCTTTTGGAAAATCGTCGACATCAACTTCAATACGCGCAAGAGGGCCGTGGCACCTCACCCTTGCCGGAAAAAGCCCTGCCTGTGCAAGGATTTCCTCTGCATCCTCGACCATGGCCAGCCTGGAGAGTTCAAGGGGTTCGCCGTACTGGAAACGGGACCCGAGGCATGCCGCTGATGGCTTGTTCCAGAAGAAAAAACCGCGATTCATGGCTATCTTCCTGATACACGCCTTGTCCACCCCGGCCAGGATGTATGGGTGCCGTATCCCGGCTTGATTGCTTGCGGCAAGCCCCGGCCGGTATTCACCGAGGTCTGACAGGTTCAGTCCGTCAATAACCACGGCATTCCCACGCTCCCGGGCACGGGACAGCAAGACTCTTGAGAGTTCCAGCTTGCAATGGTAGCACCGGTCTCTCTGATTACCCGAAACCTGGGGGATTTTAAGGAGATCGACCGGTATCACTTCGAGTGGGAAATGGTACTCCGCCGCAAGGTACCTGGCATCCCGGAGCTCATGTCGGGGGAGGAGGGGACTGTCGATGATGCAGGAAAGAGCCCTGTCGCCAAGCACTTCTGCTGCGATTATGGCGAGGAGCCCGCTGTCAACTCCACCTGAAAAGGCCACGACGACGTTTTCATAACCTTTCAGAATACTCTCGATCCTTCTTTTTGCATCTATCACCATGATATCGGCGCCTGGTCCTTCCAAATGTCATGCCTCCCCTTTCCGGTAATGAGCCCCTGAAGAGTGAGCTCCCTTCCAACATTCTTACTGACACACAATAATTATCCCTCATGGGGGGTTCTACAAATAATTGTACTCTTCAGGGGGCTTCGAAGAATAATCCGGTCGCTTGTCAGGATTATGGATAAAAGGGGGTACGGAGGTACGAAAAGAGGTTTCACAATTGTGACTAAAACGCAAAAGTAAATCGTTCCACACTACCCAGACTAGGATGAAATTCATCCCGTGCAACAGGTGAATAACGGTGAAAAAATGGAAAATAACTCCTGGCGGTGAACCGGTCCTCATCCTCGCCCACAATTATGTGCGCCCCGAGGTCCAGAAGGAGGCAGATCATGTCGGTGACTCGCTGGAACTCGCAAAAATCGCCAGAGAGATCCGGAACGGGACGATAATCCTCGCCGGAGTGGGTTTCATGGCCGAAATGGCTGCCATCCTCTCACCTACGAGCAGGGTCATCCACCCGGAGCCTTTCTCACAATGCGCGATGGCCACAAGACTTAACCCCGATATCCTTGAGAAGGCCCGCGAAGCTCACCAAGGTGTCCCGGTCGTCACCTACGTCAACTCCTCTGCACAGATCAAGGCATGCTCCGATATCTGTTGTACGTCTGCAAATGCGGTCAGAGTGGTCGAAAGCTTGGGTGTTCCCCGGGTCCTCTTCACCCCTGACCGGAACCTCGCCGGTTACGTTGCGAGGAAGACAGGGATCACGGTCATCCCGGTCCCTGAATTCGGGTGCTGCCCGGTCCACCATACAATTATGGGACCGGAAATCCTTGACAGGAAAAAACGGTATCCCGATGCCGTCGTCCTTGCCCATCCGGAAACAACGGAGGACGTTCAGGACCTCGCGGATTTCGTCGGCTCCACGTCAGGGATGGTCCGGTTCGTTGCCGGGAAGAACTTCAGAACGGTCATTGTCGGGACTGAACCCGGGATAATACCGCGAATGCGGCAGGTCTCTCCTAAAACCCGTTTTATCCCGGCCTCCTCGTTCTCTACCTGCCCGGACATGAAGATGATAACCCTTGCCAAGATCAAACAGGCGATCATGAACGAGGGGCCGGTTGTGACCATTGACCCCTTGGTTGCATCTGGGGCCAGGCGAGCCCTCGAGAGGATGATGGCGGTCCCGTGAACCGATCCTTGATCACAATTCGCAACACAACGGCAAAGGGAGGCATCGTTTCATGGATTACCTGAATTCCAGATTTCTGAGGTGAGAAAATGACCGCGACTCCGGAACGCATGGTGTACCTGAACAATGCCGCCACCAGCTGGCCAAAACCCCCGGGAGTGCTTGCGGCAGTAACCGCTTCCCTTGCAACACCTTTCGGAGAGGGAGGACGGTCGACCGCAGATGGCTGTACAGACTACCCGGCTGAGTGCCGTGAGGCCCTCGCCCGCTTTTTTCACATTCCTGACCCGGATTCATTCATCTTCACCCATAACGCCACCCATGCGCTCAACCTTCTCATCCATGGATTCACCCTGGGACAGCCCACCAGGTTCCATGTGATTACATCCGACCTCGAACACAACTCGGTGCTCAGGCCGCTCTGGTCACTCGAGCGAATGGGGCGGATTGACCTTACCATCGTACCGTCACGGAACGGCTACCTCATCCCGGCAGACGTCCTCGGAGCGGTCCGGAGGGATACCCTGCTTGCCGTCCTCACCCATGGCAGCAATGTCCTTGGGACGGTTCAGGACCTTGTGAACATTGGTGCCGGCCTCCGTAACCAGGGGGTCTTTGTAATTGCAGATGGTGCGCAGACCGCAGGACAGGTAGCGATAGACCTGGGACGGATGCCGGTCGATGCATTCGTCTTTACCGGGCATAAGTACCTCTTTGGAGTTCCAGGTACCGGGGGATTTTTTATCCGTACCCCTGACCTTGTCCAGCCCTGTTTCCAGGGAGGCACCGGCTCAGATTCAGCAAATCCCTATCCCCCTGTAGCGGGTCCTGAAAAATTTGAGGCGGGAACACTGAACTACCCGGGAATTGCATCCCTCATCGCGGGCATAGAGTTTATTGAAAAGGAAGGGATTGACCGTGTCGTTGCACACGGAAAGACGCTTGCCGGGATCCTGACGGAAAACCTCAGAGGGACTCAGGGGATCGTCCTTCATACCAGGAATCCCGATATCCCTGTGATATCATTCAACGTCGAGGGGCTTTTGAACGAAGACACAGGGTTCATCCTCAGGAGAGGATACGGGATCATTGCACGCGTCGGCCTTCACTGCGCCCCCCTTATCCATAAAAGAATAAGCAATGGCAGGGGTTCGGTCCGGTTCTCTCC
>CASGHA010000135.1 GCA_949319355.1 uncultured Methanospirillaceae archaeon
CAGTTCCCCTTTCTCTATCTTCTTTATCAGCAGCTCACGCTCCATTATCTCGAGGGCAAGCTCCTTCTGGGTGAGGCCCATCTCCATCCTTGCCTTCCTGACCCGTTCGGAATAGTCCTCGGCGATCTCTCCTTCCATGTAGTCAAAGACATCACGTCTTTTGCGCACAGGGGAAACCCCGGGTTTTACAACTCCGCCCTTCTGGACCAGGTCCTGGCGTTTCGGCTGCTGTACTTCCACACCATACCGGGCACACTGGGCACAGACGGATAACTCGGCGCCCTCCACCCGGACGGTCTTTGCAGGCCCTTTTATCGCTGCGCCACACATTTCGCAGTGCATACCATTCGCAAACATCTATATAGTCATTTTTCCCTATATACCTATTTGAAGCGCATATGGCAGAAATCGCCCGCCAACCGTCGGATCCTCAGTCCCCTGAAGAACTGTACCGGTATCTCCTCGAACGGGTAACCGCGATGGAGACACGGAACCTGGAACTTCGGGAACAGCTCCGTCAGACCGAGTCCGACAAGCGCTATGTCGAGACCCAGAAGATACGGTACGAACGTGAAGTCAGGAAGCTGAAAAGCGAAATAGAAGCTTTGAGAAGCCCTCCATTGATAATTGGTACGATAACGGATGTTGTCGATGCCAACCGGGTCATCGTCAGAAGCAGTGCAGGTCCCAGGTTTCTCGTCCGGTGTTCCCTCTCGATAGACCAGGAGCTCGTGAAGCCCGGAGCACGCTGCACAATGAACCAGCAGTCCCTTGCCATCATTGAAGTACTGCCCGGCTCCTACGATGCGGCAGTCTATGGCATGGAGGTCGTGGATTCGCCGATGGTGACCTATGCAGATATCGGCGGACTCGAAAAGGAGATCACCGAGGTCCGTGAAGCGGTCGAACTCCCCCTGAAACAGCCGGAGCTGTTTGAAAAAATCGGGATTGTGCCTCCAAAGGGCGTCCTCCTGTACGGGCCCCCGGGTACAGGCAAGACTCTCCTTGCAAAGGCGGTCGCCCACGAAACGAAGGCATGTTTCCTCCACGTGGTCGGCTCCGAGCTCGTCCAGAAATACATCGGGGAAGGGGCCCGTCTGGTCAGGGAACTGTTCGAGCTCGCCAAGAAAAAATCCCCCACCATTATATTCATCGATGAAATCGATGCGGTTGGTGCGTCACGCACCGAAGCCACCACCTCAGGAGACCGGGAGGTCCAGAGGACGCTTATGCAGCTGCTCGCCGCCATGGACGGTTTTGAACCGAGGGGGGATGTCAAGATCATCGGTGCGACCAACAGGATTGACATCCTCGACAGGGCTATCCTCCGTCCGGGAAGGTTTGACAGGATCATCGAGATCCCTCTCCCTGACTTCCAGGGGAGGTCAGCTATTCTCGATGTCCATACACGGATGATGACCCTTGACGCAAACGTTGACCTCTCCGAGGTGGCCCGCCTTACCGAAGGAAAGAATGGTGCGGAACTCATGGCCATCTGCATGGAGGCGGGAATGTTTGCCATCCGGGGTGAACATGAACGGATCCTGATGGAGGACTTCCTGATGGCCGTCCAGAAACTCTCCGTCCCGGGAGGGGGGAAAGATTACCGCCCCTCGTGCGGGGAAATGTTTGCATAACTTTTTTGGTGTCTTAAAACAAGGTTCCGTTGTCACAGGGTCATGCGGTGGCCCCGACACCTTTGGAAGTGATTGAGATGAGTTTTGTCAAGGAATTCATGGATTTTCTGTACGAATACAAGATCATAGGACTTGCGATCGCGTTTATCATGGGTGTTGCAGCGACTTCCCTCGTCCAGTCCTTCGTAGACAATATCATAATGCCCATCGTTACGGTGTTTCTCCCGGGAGGGGCCTGGAAAACGGCAACAGTTCAACTCGGGCCGTTCGTATTCGGCTGGGGGCCGTTCCTTGCCCAGATCATCAACTTCATTGTAATCGCACTTGTCGTCTTCATCGTCGCGAAAAAGGTCCTGAAGGAAGACAAGGTCTCAAAAAAATAATTTTTCCCCTACCCCTCATTTTCTTTTTCTCCTGGCAGGGAACCGGGGTACACCAGCTCTTCTTCCTCTACCCAGACCTCCATTATCCTGTCGCCCTCACCTGACCCCGTCTCATATTCCTCCCGTCTTTCTTCGGGTGAGGGGAACGTCCTGCCCCGTATGACACTGCCGTTTACGCGATAGAAAATTCTCCAGGGCCAGAGTTCATCAGGAGAAACGGAGCGTTCATAATAGATACTCCGGGCTACCGCAAGGGAACAGTAGGTCATATCATGGATCTCAAAGATGGCTCCCTGCATGTACCGCCTGAGGTACCACCTGAGCTCGGATGCAAGGGAAAGTCCGTTACCAAGAGCACTCACCCTAACTGAGACCCCATACCCGCAATTCACCGGCTGGTAGAACCTGAGCACATCACGGCTCGTTTCTGATGCCATGAGCGTCTCGTACAGCCTGATACCGGGCTTAGGGAGAAAGATGACCTCCATTCTTGCTCTAAGGGTATTGTGGTTCAGGGCATAAACACCGGTGCTGGTGATTTCATTGTGATATCCCCCAAAGGCTACCAGGAAGGCGTACCCGGTATGCACCAGAGGTATCAGGTACCCTTGTCACGGTTCGATTAATCCGAAAAAAAGGCAATTTCAGATATACATCCTGTTATCAGAAGTGGTCTCTGTTGCGAGGACCTTGTGGACGGCTTCCAGGAAGTCGTCCTGTGAGATGACCGCCGCGTCCCTCCTGACCGCAATCATTCCTGCTTCCCGGCAGATGGCCTGGATCTCAGCCCCGGTAGTACCTTCTGATAAGGACAGCAGGGATTCCGGGTTGACGTCAGCCCCAAGTTTCATCTTCCGGGTATGGATCCTGAAGATTTCACGCCTTCCATCGGCATCAGGTAACGGTATATCTATGACGCGGTCAAAGCGGCCGGGTCGGAGCAGGGCGGCATCGAGCATGTCCACCCGGTTCGTGGCTGCCATGATCCTCACGTCCCCCCGGTTGTCAAAGCCATCCATCTCGGCCAGGAGCTGCATGAGGGTCCGCTGTACCTCTGCGCTGCCTGATGTTCCATCATTCGTCCGGGTACTGCCAATGGCATCGATCTCGTCGATAAATACGATGGACGGTGCCCTTTCCCGTGCCAGGGTAAAGAGTTCGCGGACGAGCTGGGCCCCCTCGCCGATGTACTTGTGGACGAGTTCCGACCCTGACATGCGGATGAACGTTGCCTTGGCCTGGTGTGCGACTGCTTTCGCAATCAGGGTCTTGCCGGTGCCAGGCGGACCATACAACAGGATCCCCTTGGGTGGCTCAACCCCAATCCTCTCGAAGACTTCAGGCCGTGTCAGCGGATATTCAACCGCTTCGCGGACCTCCTCTATCTCTGACTTAAGCCCTCCGATCTGCTCGAAGGTCGCCATAGGGGATTCTTCAAGCTCCATCACCCTGACACGGGCATCGTAGATATTTCCGATGATCTTCACGATGGAGAGGGCATTATTGACAGCGACTTTTGTACCCGGTTTGAGGAGGGTGTACATGTCTTCGCTCACAATAGTCAGGTATTCCTGGTTGTTTCCCTGCTGGCGGAGATAGACCTCGTTGTTGGCAAGAAGCTCGACCACGGCTGCCACGAACAGGGGCATACGCTTGAGCTGATTATTTTCACGCTTGAGAAGTGCGTTTTCCTTTAGGAGTTCCTCGTACCTGACCTTGAGCTCGAGAGTCTGTGCTTCGAGCTCCTGCAGTTTGAGCTGGAATTTCAGCTCATTATCGCTCCCGAAGGTATTGGTCAGTGACTCGTCCATACGCCTAATACGAATAGTGCCTCCATACATTTATGTGGTGCGATAGTGCTCATGAAAGCGCGGGCAATTTCCCGTGGATTAGGTGAAGGAGAACTGCTTGTCAGTCCTGTACCTCTTTCATTCCTTTCGGGGGTTGACCCTGATACCGGGACGGTCATTGAAAAGGGTCATCCACTCGAAGGCGTGACCATCTCGGGAAAGGTCCTTGCCTTTCCCTACGGCAAGGGATCGACGGTTGGTAGTTACGTGCTCTATGCACTCTCCAGGAACGGACACGCTCCCAGGGCGATCATCAATACCGAGGCTGAACCGATTATCGCCGTTGGTGCGATTATAGGGGGCATCCCCATGGTCGACCGGACGGCCATGCCACTTTCAGAAATGAAATCCGGGATGCGGGTCGTCGTGGACGGTACTGCAGGTACCGTCGAATATGACTCCTGAAGGTCAACCGGCACATCCTTCCAGCAAGGTTATATAAGGCACAGACGATGTTGGATCGATGAAAATCCATTATCTGGCCATCGTCCTTGTGCTTGGAGTAGCGCTCCTTACCTCAGGCTGCACCTACACCGGCAAACTGGACCCTTCAGGATTTCCCGGGCTCGGTCCGGGTGAGGAAACAACACCTTCCCTTCAGCCATCCCCCACAGACCGCATGCCCACAGAGCAGGAGGTCCAAATACAGGTCAACCAGAAGGACTCGAGTTACGCCACCGTGACCACCATCTTTGCAGGCGGAAAAGGGCAGAACATGGTCAAGGACATTGCCGTGACTCTTATCTGCTCCGACGGATCCGTGCGGTCAGGGTACCTCGAACCGAAGAAGCTCTCCGAACTGACTCTCCAGGGAACCCGGGGGACGGACAGGATAACCGCCAGGGTGACGCTGCTCGATGGGAAATCCTACAAAATCGTAGACCAGGAAGTCCCGTTCAAGAACCTTGCAGGCCATTGAACTGACCTCTCCGGCATTCATCCATAAATGGGGAGGGAATCGACCATGTCCTGCTATAAATCTATTCCCTCTCCCACCCGTTCCCTGTCCTGGTTCTTCCGGTACCTATGATATCGTCACCGGGACCTTCTTCTGTCAGGACCAGGTTTGCCGGGTGAAAAATGAATGCCCTGCAGGAGAGAAACTGGAAGGAGTGCTATGAAAGTCCACTGGCGAAGGATCCAATCCCAGAAAAACACCTATGCGGTCCTCGTTGCCGCCTGTGAACAGGCAGGTTTCGACATGGACCTTGTTTCCTCGCCCGCGGACGATGTCACCTGTTACAGTCTCAATTCCATCCAGGCACCCACTCTCATCCCGGAGATACGGGATGCTGCATGTACCACGGTCGTGGGAGGACCCCATGCAACCGCCTGCTGGAGGGAGCTCGTGGGGATAGCCGACTTCGTGGTCGTCGGGGAGGGGGAATGGTCCCTTCCTGCCCTTCTCCGGCATATAGAATCCGGGAGTCCGGGGTGCCCCCCGGGGGTTGCATCTGCCGCAGGGTATTGTCCCGCCGATCGTCAGGTAGTTCTGGATGCCTATCCGCCTTTCACCCACGTAAGGGGGTATCTTGAGATTACACGCGGATGCCCTCACCGTTGTGGATACTGCCAGACCCCCGGGATTTTCGGACATTCCGTTAGACACAGGAGCATCGACACACTTGCAGCCTGTGCGAAGGCACTCGGCCAGGTGCGGTTCGTCACTCCGAACGCCTTTGCATACGGGTCAGACGGGCTTCATCCGCGCCTGGAAAAAATCGAAAGGCTTTTACGGTCTTTCGGGGACAGGGAGGTTTTTTTTGGTACCTTTCCCGGCGAGGTCAGGCCTGACTGGGTCGGAGACAGGGTCCTCGAACTGGTATCACCATACTGTACCAACAGGAAGATCCACCTTGGAGCCCAGTCAGGATGCGATACGGTCCTCAACCGCATTAACCGCGGGCACTCCGTGGACGAGGTATACCGGGCGGTTGAGTGTTGCCGGGACCACGGGTTCACCCCGGTAGTCGACGTCATCCTCGGCCTTCCGGGAGAGACCGCTGATGAGCAACGCGAGACGCTTACCCTTGTCCGCTGGGTTACCCGAGAGGGGTCCATCCACGCGCATCGCTTCATCGCGCTTCCTGGAACTCCTCTCTCGGGCTCAATGGCCGCCGATCTTATCCCTGATGCTGAAAAATTGCTCGGCTCACTTGCCCTCAAGGGAAAAGTGACCGGGGGGTGGGCTGTCCCGGCGTTAAGGTTTAAAACACTCCCTGCAAATAGGTATGAGCTATGATGAACGTGCTCCTGCTTGCAGATCTGCACGGCCAGTATGGACTCTTGGACTCGTTCCTTGATTTACAACCAGACGCCGTATTTATCGCAGGGGATATCACCAATATGGGGCCTGTCTCGGATGTCGAGACGCTCTTCCCCCGGATTGACGTACCGTGTTTTGCGGTACCGGGGAATTGTGACCCGAAGGAGATCCTCGACGCACTCGACCAGTCCGAGTGTGTGTCCCTACACGGTTCACAGATGAACCTTGGAAAGATGACGCTCGTGGGTGTCGGAGGGTCGAACCCGACTCCTTTCAACACCCCCTTCGAACTCACCGACAAGCAGATTGACGACCTTCTGCACATCCCCATGGGTAAGATGGAGAAGGCTCTCCATAATGTGCTGATCACCCACGCTCCCCCGCTCGGGGTCCTTGACTCTATCAACGGGAACAACACGGGAAGTGCAAGCATCAGGAGACATAGTTCCTCCTTCGACCTTGTATGCTGTGCCCATATCCATGAAAACCGGGGAGTTGTTGTCGAGGACGGGATTACCTTCGTCAACCCCGGTCCCGGTGCGATGGGCAACTGTGCAATGATCCACTTCGGCGATGAGGCCAAGGATATAAAGGTCGAGCTTCTCACGGTCTAGAGAGGACCTGCTCAAGGTAGGAAAGCATAATCCGCTCTCCCTCTATATCCAGTTCTTTTATCCCGCTTTCAACGTTTTGTGCAGCTTCTTCGAAGGAACCGGCTGCCATCATTTCGACCTCGACATACGTCCCGAGTCCGGAAACCTGGTCAAGGGATACGAGCAGAGGGCCGAATTCAAAGTATTCACGGGTCTTGTCCACTTCGGCCGTCCGGGTAAATCCCAGTTTACCAAGGATGGCCTCAACATCCTCTCCGGATGTGACGTCAACGGTCACCTCCTCCCTTACCTTTGAACCGCTCCCCGGTTGTTTCGGACCCTTGTAGGTCACTGCGCAGGTGTCATCGGAATACCGTACCCGCAGGGCCTCATCGGTCACTCCGAAGTCGCGGTGAGGAGCATTGAAGTATATATCATGTTCATGGACGGTGCCGGACGGTGTCGCCCCCTTCTCTATAAGCCTTTTTCTGATTGAGGAGAGTTCCCTGACCTTGATTTTTACTTCAACCTCGAGCATGTGCCAAACACAGGTTTATCTCTGTTCTTGCGTATTAATATAGGCAGGGTGATAGATCTGACCTTACAAAACGGAGATTTTGTTAAAATCAGTTATACTGGCAGCATTGCAGGCATGGTCTTCGACACGACCGATGGGGAAAAGGCAAAGGAAGCCGGGATCCACAACCCTTCATCGACCTACGGCCCGATTACGGTCGGGATAGGAAAAAGGCATGTAATATTGGGCCTTGATGACGAGATGGAGGGCAAAGAACCCGGGTATGAAACCGATCTTTCTGTACCCCCTGAAAAAGCATTCGGCGAGCACGACCCTAAAAAGGTTGAGGCCTTCCAGAAGAACCAGTTCAAGGAGAAACTTGTAAAGGGTATGTCCATTAAGGTCCCAGAAAAAGGGGAGGGGACCGTGATTGACATCATAGGCGGCCGTGTACTCATCGATTTCAACCACCCGTTTGCCGGAAAAACCCTTGACTATACCCTCCGGATCGAGGAAAGGGTCGAATCAGCAGAGGAGATCGTACGTGGGCTCATCCAGTTGTATATCGGTAGGCAGATGGACCTCGAGATTGCAGACGGGAAGCTCACGATAACCCTTCCGCCAGGCATCACCTTTGACCGCCGCTGGGTGCTCTGGAGGAGCCGCGTTATTCACGAGACCTTTGAGTCGCTCACAGATGTCCAGGAGATCGTCCTCCTCGAGTCGTTCAAAAGACCTGATAAAAACGACTGACCGGACAGTCCGGAAAAAATTCTTTTTCTATTGCCCTGAAATCGGGCATTTATCCTTTATCCAGCCAGGGGAGCCAGTTTTGCGATGACCCGGTCCACCTGGGCTTCAGCCGTCCCTACATAGTTTTCAGGGTCGATAAGGTCCCGGATTTCCTGTGCCGTAAAGATTCCCTTCAATGCCGGGTTTTCAAGCAGGACTTCATCAAGGGGGCGTTTCATTGCAAGTGCGTCCATGCTTGCTGTCCTGACGACCTCATGCGCCTCCTGGCGGCCAATACCCCTCTTCACCAGTTCTATCATGACCGATTCGGCCATGTTTACTCCCTGGAGGACCCAGAGGTTCTCCCTCACCCGGTCTTTCCTGATGGTCAGCCCGCGGATGACCTTGTCCATCACGACAAGGATATGGTCACACAGGATAGTGGCCTCCGGAAAAAGGATGCGCTCCGGGGATGAATTGGTAAGGTCGCGTTCGTCCCAGAGTGCATTGTTCTGAAGGGCGGGGCCGACTGCCGCACGCACGATGCGGGCAAGGCCGCAGACCTGTTCCGACCTGATCGGGTTTCTCTTGTGAGGCATCGTCGAGGACCCGACCTGGTCCTTTCCAAAGGCCTCTTCCACCTCCCCTATCTCGGTACGCTGGAGGGAACGGACCTCAATGCCAATCTTGTCAAGGGTGGTCGCAATGTTTGCCAGGAAAAAGAAGTACTCGGCATACCTGTCCCTGGAGATGATCTGGTTCGAGACGTCCACAGCAACCAGTCCGAGCTCCTTCATCATGACGGCCTGGACCTCCATCCCCCGGGGACCGAGCGCGGCCTGTGTTCCGACGGCGCCCGTCAGTTGTCCCACCTCGACCCTGGGCCTGATCTCCCGGAGCCGGTCAAGGTGTCGACCAATCTCGCTTGCCCATATGGCAAACCGAAGCCCGTATGTTGTCGGGACTCCAATCTGCCCGTGGGTCCGTGCCGCACAGACAAGGTGCTTCGTCTCTTCACTTTTATCGAGAAGGGTCCTCAACAGGGCCTGCAAACGTTTCCCGATGAGGGCGAGGGAGTCCTTCAGCTGGAGGCCGGTCGCCGTATCAAGGATATCATTCGAGGTCGCCCCATAGTGGACATATCCCCCCGCCTCGCCGCACACCTCGGAAACAGCCCTGACAACAGCCATCATGTCATGGTTTATCTGTTCCTCGATCTCCTTTGCCCTCGCCAGACTGGCCGTCCCCGCCCTGGATGATATTATCCCCGCGGCTTCGGCGGGTATCATCCCTGTTGCTGCAAGGGCCTTCACCAGTGCGACCTCGGCGGCGACGATACAGGCGAACCGGTGTTCTTCGCTCCATACTGCCCTCATCTCGGGGGTTCCGTACCGGTATTCAATCGGATGGACCGCCATATGCCTCTCTGTTGGATATCTGCAGTAATAAATGGGCTGAAAGCCTACAAGTACAGGCATGGACTCCCTCGAAGCGTGGTTTCCCTACGATACCTTCAGGCCAGGGCAGAGGGAGATGCTCGAAACGTGTGCACATGTCGCCGGGAAAGGGGGGATCGCCATGGTTGATGCGCCCACGGGGAGCGGAAAATCCAGTGTTGTTGCAGCACTCCTTGCCGCACGACAGCACCGGAAGATCCTGGTGGCGGTCAGGACCGTAAGCCAGCTCTCCACATTCGTTCGGGAGCTCTCGCTCATCAGGAGGAAACAGCCTTCGCTAAAATACGCATTTCTCATCGGAAAGGGCTCAGTGTGCCCAATGGCAGCGCTCGGAGACGTATATCATACCTGTGAAGGCCTGAAAGACCTCTCGACCAGGCTCATGCGGGACCGGGCTGAACACGGAAGTCTCATTCCCTCGAGGGACGCGTTCATCCAGCACCAGCTACGTAAAGACCGCAGGGAATCACCCCAGTTCTGCCGGTTTTTCATAGAAAGCAGGATTTTTGTCCAGACGGAAACCCGCGCGCTGAGGATGGTCCCGTCACCTGCACTCCGGGACCGGGCCGAACGTATTATTTCCGGTGAGATTGAACCGGCAGGGATAAACAGCGGAGGATGTGCGGTCTGTCCTTATGAGTCCATGACGCTTGCTGCACAGAAGGCAGACGTCATTGTCCTCAACTTCACCCACCTCTTTGTCGAACCAATCCGTGAACAGCTCTTCGAATCCCTCTCCCTCGACCCGGCAGGGACCCTGCTGCTTATTGATGAGGCCCACAACTGCGGAGAGGCCATGCAGCAGGCCATCAGTGTCGAGGTCCATGAAGCGATGCTCGAAAAGGCATCACGGGAACTGAACGGCCTTTCATCACGTACGGGAATCATCGCATCAGTTCAGGCATTTCTTCCCCGCATCTCGGGTTTTCTCGAAGGTATAAGGACGCTCCCTGAACCCGAGGACTGGTTCGACCCGGCGGTCTTCAGGAGCATGGTCATGCGCGAGTCCCTGATGAAAGACATTGACGAGGTGGTATCGGACCTCATGCAACTCGCGGACGCGGTCAGGGAGAAAAATGTAAAATCAGGGATATACCAGAAAACGGCAATCGAGGAGGTGAGTGAGTTCATGTACCGCCTCTCCCTCACCTCAGTAGACCCGTCCTATCTCCCGGTCTACAGGAAGGACCCTTCGGGACTGGTCCTCTCGGTGAAGAACATCGACCCGGGAAAACACCTCTCTGACCTTGCACGGCAGCACTTCGCGACAGTCATGATATCGGGATCACTCTCACCGGTCGATTCCTACAGGCGACTCTATTTCCGTGACCTGCCGGTGACAACACTCTCCCTGAAAAACGCCTTTCCGGTTCAGAACCGCATGGTGTTGTGTTCAAACGATATTACGACCAGTTACGCCCACAGGAGTGACAGGAATAACCGGGATGTGACCGAAACATACATCCGGGCATTCTGCAGGCTTAAGGGCAACCTGGCTATATATTTCCCATCATACCAGATGCTCGAACAGTACGCCCGGAGGCTGGAGAGATGTCCCCTTGATAAAAAGGTCTTTGTGGAACCGCGTGAAAGCTCCGATGCCGGGGACGCTCTCAAGGAATTTCTTTCACTTCCGAAAAAAAAGCTATCTGGCGTCCTTTTTGCCGTATGCGGTGGGAAATGGAGCGAAGGACTTGACTACCGGGGGGAACTCCTGACCGCAGCCATGGTGATCGGCCTGCCGCTTGCTCCGTACAACCGGGTGAGGCAGATGATCCTGGCGTATTTCAGGATGAGGTATGGAGAGGAAGGTGAGTTTATCGCCTATACCCTGCCGGCCGTCAACAAGGCACAACAGGCCCTCGGGAGGGTTCTCCGGACACCTGAAGACCGGGGCGTCCTTGTCCTTGGAGACCGCCGTTTCCTGGAACCCGGGGTAAAGAAAGCTCTTCCCTCCTGGGTCCAGGAGGAGATGGTGCCGGTAAGCGTACAGGCATTCAGTGAGAGGGTTACAGCATGGAACCGATCGTAGGGTCCTGCAGGTTCGGCCTGTGGTCGGTGGAAGTCACTGCATCAGGGACTACCGTACACCGCGTCAGGTTCACGACATCAGCAGTCGCGGGTCCGGTACCTGAACAAATCCTCAAATTTCTTGCCGGGAAAGCCAGGGACCTCTCCCCGCTGACCAGTACGGCTCTCGGACAAGGATATCCCTATGAAGCGGTCTACAAGGCCGTGCGTGAAATACCCTATGGAGAAACAGCAACTTACGGGGATATTGCCAGGAGGGCAGGGACCATCCCGAGGATAGTGGGGCTCGCCATGAAACGGAACCCTACCCCCCTCGTCATCCCGTGTCACCGGGTTGTGGCATACAACGGGATAGGAGGGTTCACTCCTTCACCTGAGATCAAGGCCGCATTGCTTAAACTCGAACAATCTCACAGGTGAAAATGAAAGAGACCCATTAAAGGACTGGAAAAGGACCTTGTCCTTTGCCCGTGAAGGTGGTTCAATCCGGGTTAAACGAAACTCACCATCTGTAAACCGATATACTTCTAAAAGTCAGAAAATAGAGAGGATAAGGTTGTCAACAGGGTCAGATATAAACAGGCAGGCCAACCTGTATGACAAGCAGCCGGCAAGATCAGCCATCGTGCTTGTTGGGGGGGAAGCCCGGAGGGCAGGAGGCAAGGAAAAGTACTTTTTCAGTTTTGAAGGCAGAACGTTTATTGAACGCATCATCGGGACCCTTGAAAATGTTGTTGACGAGATCATCCTTGTTGCACGGGACCCTGATCAATGCGACCGCTTTACATCGTTTCCAAACGTGAAGTGTGTCTATGACCTGGAGCCTGGCCAGGGGCCTGTCGGCGGGTTACATTCAGGGATACGGACGGTGACAGGAGACCTGGTCTTTGTTTCGGCATGCGATATGCCATGCATTAAACCGGAAGTGGTGGATTTCCTGTTTAAATCCGTCAGAGAGTATGACGCGGTCGTCCCATGCTGGGATGAGGCCATGTATGAACCGCTCCATGCGGTCTACCGGTCCGTCCCATTACGGGAGTTCCTGGATAACAGCAAGGTATTTTCTCTCCGTAATATCATTCACCGTCTGAATGTCCGGTATATACCGGTTGAACAGCTCCGGGTTTTCGATCCGGAACTCACCGGGTTTACGAATATCAACCACCTTGAAGAACTGGAAAATCTCACGAACGGCTTTCAAAACAAAGGATAACCAGGTTCTCAGGGACCGCTCTTTTTTACTTTAATGATAATGTCAAGTTTCATGCCGCCACCAATAAAGTCACTCAGGTA
>CASGHA010000136.1 GCA_949319355.1 uncultured Methanospirillaceae archaeon
TCTTGTCAAGGACGACAATCGGCCTTTCAGGGCCGGAGAGGTCCTTTCGCTCATCGGGGCCGACGTCTGCTATACGGTCTATTTCATCAGGCCTGACCATGACAGCAAATGCCTGTTCTGTCCTCCCTAGACGACGCTTCAGTTCGGGCACGGCCCCCTCGGTGCAGCAGAGGTGAAATCCACCTATGCCCCGGATAGCCACCAGGTACCCTGAATCGAGAATTTCTGCCGTTTTTGCCACCAAGTCCCCGCATATGACAGTATCTCCATGGGCATCAAGGAGGGACAGGGTGGGACCACAGGTGGTGCAGGCAATGGTCTGGGCATGATGACGCCGTGAGCTGGGATCGCGGTATTCCGCCCCGCAACCTCTGCACATGGAGAAGTGGGACATGGAGGTCCGCTCCCTGTCGTAAGGGATCCCTCTGATAATACTGTATCGGGGGCCGCAGTTCACACAAGAGGTAGCCCAATACCCTTCATACCGTTGGCCCCGGTCCGAGATATCGGAAAGGCAGGCGTCACATATCGCCACGTCGGGGGGGATCATCCCGGATATGAGGCCCTGTTCACTGTTTTCTATCGTAAAAGAGGCAGGGGCGGGTCCTTCGGTGTCCTGTACGGTAATCTGGTCAATGCGGGCAAGGGGGGGCCCTCTTTTGATCTCATCAAGAAAATCGGAAAAATGGTCTCCAAAAGCGGTTATTTCAACCGTACCCCCGAGGTTCCTGACTGAACCGGTTATCCCGAATTTAATGGCCGATGAATAGATAAAAGGACGGAAGCCCACACCCTGGACAACTCCTTCAACGAGGATGACCCCTCCTTTTTTCATCGCCCTCGACCCAAGATTTATTGATTTTAGCAGGAATATAGTTATAGGGTTTTATTTTTGACGGGGCATATCAGGATTGTGAATGATGCAGTGGAACTGGTGCCGCTGCTTATCACCTTCAACCAGGTCCATCATAAGGAGATCTATGACATGCTCATCAAGGGTTGGATGACGGAGGGTGAGTTGTGTAGTCATTATGAACCAGGTGTCGTTTCGGACTGCCTGATGATCCTGCGCAAGGGGAACCTTGTCGAGGAGAAATGGCGGATGCCTGAACCCGGAAAGAAACCTGAGCGGGAGTTCCATGCATCATACAGCAAGTTCAGGGCTAATTTTCAGTGTGCCTTTAACGAGTTGTCGGACCTCCTGTATATCTCCAGTTCGAACGACGCGGACCTCCGGGACATCGCCGAACAGATGGAACAAGAGCTCCGGAGCGGCAGTTCTTCCATCAATGACATGGCCCGGAAGTTCAATGTTAGCCCGATGTTCATCAAGGGACTCGCGAAAAGGATCCCGCACATGGATGTCAAAGGGCAGGGCCTGGTCCTGCTGGATGGAACAAAGTAACGACCCTCTCTCAACCATTCTTCGTAGTAAACGCGACGTTACACGTCTCCAAATCCTTGTCGAAATCACTGAACACCAGCCTGCTGTCAGGCAGCAGGAAATTGCTGGCAAACTTGGTGTCACGCCCCAGGCCGTTTCAGAGTATATCAGGGAACTCGTGGAAGAAGGGATGGTCAGTGCAAAGGGGCGGGGGAGATACGAAGTCACCCGTTCAGGGATTGAATGGGTGCTTGCGCACACCGAGCGTCTTGAAACATACGCCCGTCATGTGCGACGGGATATTATACACCAGGTATCGGTGTGGGCTGCAATAGCGCATGAGGACCTCAAAGCAGGTGATGAGGTCGGGGTTTACATGGAGAGCGGCTGGCTCTATGCGTCCCGGCAGCAGCGGTCTGCGAGTGGGACCGTATTAAATGACGCCAGGCCCGGTGAGGACGTGGGAGTCTCACGGTTGAACGGGATCATAGAACACCAGGAAGGTACGGTCCATGTATGCAAGGTCCCGAGGATAGAACGGGGAGGTTCAAGGAAGGTCCGATATGATCTCCTCCAACCCATCGTCGAGGGAGCAGGTTTCGTACTGGCGGTTGGCCTTGAATCACACATCGCACTTACCCGGGCCGGCCGGCGGCCGGACATGTTTTTTGGCTCACGTGAAGGTGCGATAGAAGCGGCTTTCCATGGCATATCCCCCGTGGTCGTAATTGTTGACTGGGAGTTTACTGATTTCCTGAAGCGCCTGGAGGAGGTCGGTCTTACGTACCAGATCCATGACCTGATCTCTTCATGAAGGTCATTGTTTCCCCTCATAAGCGGAACTACCGGCTGATGTTCATCGACTGGAAGCAGGTCAGGGCGACAGGCTACACCGAGTTGTCAAAAACGGTCAAAGGCGTCCGTCCTGTCTCCTACCGGCTCAAATGGGCCGGAAAAAAGGATTACCGAAATACTCCGACCCGCGACCTTGTCATGGTACTCAGGAATGCTGAAGTCCAGCTGGTCAGGCGCGACCAGGACTTTGAAGATTTCCTCCATGACCTTCAGATCCCCTTTTCCATCGTCCGGCTCTGCAGGGTCTGTGCCATGGAAGACCGTGTAACTTCGGTCGACAGTAGGAACGGGGTGAAATATGGCAAGGAGGATATCTGCATGGACTGTGCAAAGCGTGAGCTTCGCAGGGAGGTCGCAGGCATTGGCCGGCTCGGGCGGCAGGCCCTGCACCACCTTGAAACGGTCCTCGAGGAGGTGAGGGACGTTGACAAGGTTCTTGCCACTCTCCAGGCAGAGGAGGTCAGGATGGAACGGGCACTTTTTGACAGGCTCGAAGCGCATTCCTTTGTCCAGACATCCCGGCTTTCAGAACTTTCCCTCCCTGATGTATTCGTCAGGGCTGCGGGTGTTGACAGGCTCATGCCAGTCCAGCAGCTCGCGGTTGATGCCGGCCTGCTGAACGGGAGGGACCTCCTGATCGTTGCCGCAACCGCCAGTGGAAAGACCTTTGTCGGTGAGCTGGCCGGTCTCACGAACCACCTGGCAGGCCGGGGTCACTTCCTTTTCCTTGTCCCCCTCGTCGCCCTTGCAGTGCAGAAGTACGAGAGGTTTTCCGAGCGGTACGGAAAAATCGCACCGGTCTCCCTCATCATAGGAAAGGAACGACTGCGTATTCCTGGAAACCGTTCCAAGGATGGCAGGAATCCCCGGGCGTCCATAATAGTCGGGACCTATGAAGGGGTCGACCATCTTATGCGGGTCGGGGCCTCCCTCCCACCCATCGGGACGGTCGTAATCGACGAAGTTCAGATGCTTGAGGACGCTGAACGAGGTCACCGGATCGACGGACTCATCGCCCGGCTCCGTTATCTCTATCCTGAAGCACAGTTCCTGTACCTGTCGGCGACCATCGGGCTCCCAAAGACCCTGGCCAAAAAACTCGACTGTCAACTGGTCAGCTGGCAGGACCGACCGGTCAGTCTCGAAAGGTACCTCCTATTCATGGAACGCAGGCAGAAGATACCTACTATCCGGAAACTTGTGAGAGAGGAGTATGCCAGGGTGTCGGAAAAGGGGTACCATGGTCAGACCATCGTGTTCACCCACTCAAGGGCGCGCTGTCATGTCATTGCGGAAGCGCTTGGCGAAGGGATCGCTGCATACCATGCAGGGCTGACTTCCGACGAGAGAAGAGGCATAGAAACACGGTTTGCTGACGGAAAAATAGTGGCAGTAATTACAACGGCAGCGCTGGGAGCCGGAGTCGATTTTCCCGCCTCGCAGGTTGTTTTCGACTCGCTTGCCATGGGAATCTCCTGGCTTTCCGTTGCAGAGTTCAACCAGATGGCCGGGCGTGCCGGCCGGCCTGATTTTCACGATCTTGGAAAGGTTGTCATCCTGGCCGAGCCCGGGGCGTCCTACATGCGTGGTTCTTCCCTGACTGAGGATGAGGTCGCTCTCCAGCTCCTGAAGGGGGAAATGGGTGAGGTTGCACCAGTCCACAACCTTGAACAGTCATCAGAAGAGTTCGTTGCAAATGCGGTGGTTGCAAAGGGAAATGTCGCCGGAATTGAAACCATCGAGAGGACAATGGTCGGAGAATCAGAGCCCGTAAAGGATATACTTAGACAAAAAGGCCTTATTTCTGAGCAAAAAGGAAAAATATTCATTACTGATATGGCCCGGGTAATGAGCGAACACTTCATCGGAATTGAAAGACTGGAACTTGTTATCAGACTAATAAAGGAGAAAGAAAGCCCTGTTGCGATAGTTGCCGAGCTTGACTGTGTAACCGAGGAAGAGTCAGAGAAAGACCGGCCAAAAAGAAAGGACCATGAAAAACGCCGGGCTCACCGGAGAATACCCTGAATTGCCAATTCCGGTAAGTATTAATATGACTTTTGCTTTCATTACACTACTAGGATTTACATCCGGGGTGATCCCCGATGGGATATCTCAAAGGTCATTACGCTTGGATCATTATCATATGCATGCTGGCAGGGATGTTCGTTCTCATGCCGGCTGTTACCGCCGCTACGAACATTAGTGGTACGAAAACGTTCATGTTCCACCAGGGCGTGTTTGTGCCCACAACCCCTAGTACCAATGCGGGCTCCTATGTCCAGATAGGGACTGATGTCGAGTCCGATACAGGATTACAGGAACAGGGTGGTACCCTTGAAGTCAGTCAGTCAGGTATAAGGGGGGCCGTATCAACCGGGGGTTTAAAGAATACAACAAAAACTCAGGGCTTTTCGAGGGAGATGATGGGCCTGCAGGTCTCGTCATTCGGTGGTTCAAGTGTTCCGAAAACACTTGGATTCGCCGATAATCCTGACATTTCCTTTACCGACAACCCTGGACAGGTGCAGCAGCTTTTTTCGAAAAGCAGTGCTTTTAAAGCGGCAACTCCTGTCCTCCCGAAAAGCGGCGGTATAACGGAAAAAACAACGGTGTTTGGAAAGACGGTGGCCACGGTGACCAATATCCGGGCTACCCCCTCACTCGATAAAACTCACCTTTCATCCTGAGATAAGGCAGACCCACCTGTCGTACACAGGGTCCCGGTCATTCTCATACATATGTGTCTTTTTTCCGGTTTCACCAACCTTCCTGGCAACAAATTCTGCTTCTTTTTGGGTACCTGTGCTGATGAGCCCGTTTTCTGTAAGTTTCGCCATGCTTGTAACAATGGGGCCCCAGATATCTTCGTTAAAGGAAGTAATCTCTCCAAACATCAGCCCGACAGAAAAGGTGGCCGGGTTCACATACGACGGGGCTATGCGTGCATCGATGCACAGGGTTGATGCCGGTTCGAGCCTGTGCGATGCAAAACCCCGTGAAAGCAGACCCGGGTCATTATCGAACGAAACCGGGGAGAAACCGAGGTTTCGAAGGGCAGCGGATGCTATCCCGGAACCACAGCAGAAATCAAGGCATGCCCCGGGCTCCAGGCCGTCACATTCCTTCATGAGCAGTTCGAGGACACTCGTCGCTCTTTCAGGATTGCAGTCTTCGATGGAAGGAGGGACATTCTCACGTATGAACGAGGAAAAGTGTTCCCTTACCGCTGACTCCCAGACTCCACGCGACTCCTGCCAGATCTCCCCTGACAACGATTCGAAACGCTCGAGGACTGATACGTCGGGCCTTCTCAGATGGAACGAGGCGGCGGTCCAGGCATCCCTGTTCCCGATGGCAAGGGCCAGGGGGTTGTCTTCCTCATCTATGAGCAATCGCCCCTCATCTCCGTCCAACCCGGCGATCATCTGGTTGTAGCAGATATCAGGCATCGAGGCATAATCAGGTTCGACAAAGGTCAGGGAGGGGACACCAAGAAGTTCATGAGCCAGCATAGGTCTCACCATCAGGCCCCGAATTTTTTCGAACGGTTGACAAGGTCAAGGGCAATAGGAAGGAGAGAAGGACCGCTGATCCGCGAGAGCCCGCCTTCAGCGCAATCGGTCTCGGCAAAGCGGGTGACCCTGTCCCTCCTTACCCCTTCCCCATGGATGAGCACAGGGACCGGGTCGGCACTGTGGTCTTTCACCGAACAGGGTGTGCTGTGGTCTCCGCATACGACCAGGATGGTATCGTCAAGGTCAGACAAAGGTGCCAGCGCCGCATCGATACGGTGAATGAAGTCTCGTTTCTGTTCTGGTTTCCCATCATGGCCAGACTCGTCCGCACCCTTGATGTTCATCAGCAGGAAGGGATACGTTTCAAGGGCACCGGTCGCTGCCCGTACTTTACCTTCAAGGTTGGTGTTGACCGAGCCCGTGATGCCCTGCACCGGTATGGAGTCCAGTCCAACGACCCGCCCGATCCCCGTAATCAGGGAGGCTGCCGAGATAACGGCACCCCTCATTCCGTACCGCTCACTGAACGGCTCCAGCCGCCCCATCTCACCTGCACCCCTTACAAGAATGATATTCGCCTGCTTTTCCCCGGCGGCAGCGCGTTCCTTGTTGATTGGGTGAGTGCCCAGGATCTCCCCGGACTGTTGTATGAATTCGGCCAGGGCACGGGAGGTCTTCATGGCTGCAGGACTTTCCTCTAACGGTCTGATCTCCAGGGGGGCTTTTCCCTCAGACTTCGGATCGTTTGAGGAAACACAATGGGAGAGGCCCTCCCCCTTAAAGGCGAGAGCTGCCCGGTGGCCGGCCCCTGACCTGAAGCTGACCTTTACTCCGTACTCTGAGAGATCGACACCTCTCTCAACAGCATTGGACAGCACCGCCGTGTCATGGATCCTTCCTGCACGACGGTCACCTATCTTTCCTGAACTGTCCAGTGTTGCATAATTAGCGCGGAAACCGATCATCCCAGGTTCCATATGGATCCCGGACCCCTCAGCCTCAAGGGGCCCCCTACCGGTGTAGCAGGTATATGGGTCATAACCGAGGAGGCTCAGATGGGCTGTATCCGACCCCGGCCTGATCCCGGGTGCAATGGTGTCCATGATGCCGCATACTCCTGCTGTCGCCAGCTGGTCAAGGACAGGTGTTTCAGCGGCTTTCAGAGGTGTCATATCTCCAAGCGAGGGACAGGGCCGGTCGCCGATACCGTCAAGTACAAGGAAAAGGATCCGATGAGCGGTCATGAGAACAGGTATGGGCTGTACCTCCTTATTCCTGACTGACATGTACCCTCTGAATAATGTGTGACGGAGTTCATAGGAAGGGATAACCGGCAGTTCCAGGATCAGGGTCGTCCTCCCAAGAGTCGATCATCAATTACTTTTTTATAGGGCTGCCTGAGTGCAGCGAGTGTGAAAGAGGGCAGGACCGAACATACATACAAATTGGTATCGGCTTCCTGATGGTGCTCTTCAGGGTAATTACTATCGGGTCATCCCAGGCTGGTGGTGAGGGCTCCGGGAATGATTTGGGTTTTCTCTGTATTTTCGAAAAAAATAGATATCAGGCAGCCGCAGCCGCAGCGGCGGCAGCCAACGCCGGCCCTGTGACCTCGACCTTCGACTTGGTGATCTCAATCCTTCTTACCGGATAGATCATCTTTGCCTGCTTGAAGAGTTCTTTTGTGATCTCCCCGCTCAGAACACCGTTTAAGAGGACATTGACATCCCCTGCCGGGAGCTGGGTAAGGATCGATTCGGTTACCATTTTCCGGATTGCATGCTCCTGGCTTTCCTCTGCCCGTGACAATGTGAAGACCGTTACCGTGACCATGACCCTCCTGCCATCCCGGGTTACATAGGGGATATGGCAGTCAATCCGCGAAGTCCGGCGCTTGACCATGGAACGGAGGTAGTCCCGGGATATCTCGTGACCTACGAATTCCGTGTAAGCTGCGTCTCCGGCAACATTACTGATACGCAGCCGTATCTTTACATGCTGCTTTCCATAATCATTCACGACCTCCCCGAGGGTCGTCCCCATGACCCTGCCGACCACCTGGTCGGGGGAGGCGGCAATCGTATCGCCAAGGTAGGTCTTCCCGAGCATGTCGGGGGCATATACCTTGTACCAGCTCTTGGCCTTCCAGCCTTCTACTCTTCTTCCGATCTGTTTTTTCTTTGCCATATGATTTTCACATCCTTTTCTAATAATTTAGAGGAACCTGAATACCTCGTTCTGTTCTCCTACGAGGTTTGCAACTGATTCGGGCCAGTTCTCACCGTCGAGGCCCTTCTGGGCGAGAAACGCTGCCGTCCACCGTTCGAGTCCTATCCCCGAACATCCGGACCAGCAGGCCTCTCCGCTCTGGATCTTCACGTTGAACCCCGTGGGATACTTGTCACCGTTTATGCTGACGTTCTGGAACTCCAGCCAGTTATCGTTGTACGGGAGGATTGCCTCGTAATCGGTCGTACCAATCCGTGCGCCGCACCCACATTCTCCTCCGGTCCCGGTCGTGTCAACCAGGCCTTCCTGGGCCATGAACCATGGTGTGACCCGTGCGCAACGCCATTCCAGCTCGAGGATCTCCTCGAAGACACGTGTATACTTTTCATGGAGCCGGTCGGCGATGTCAATCGTCTGCTCCGGAGTACCAAGCCAGAGGATCTCAATACGATGAAACTCGTCCACCCGTTCAATCCCGTGTATTCCCCCGCTTTCGTACCGATGGGACGTCCCGCTCCTGTCAAAGACCCTGGCAGGCAGGCAGTCGTTTGCCAGGGTCTCGCCCTGGAGGAATGGCCAGAATGAGGGGCACTGGGCATAACAGAGTCCTCCGATTGGGCCGTCAATCTTTTCCCGTATCAGGTCCACCGGCACCTCGCCGGTCACCTTAAAGTAATCGCCGACCTCCTCCCAGTACCCGGGGTCCCTGGTCTTGGGGGTACAGACATAGTAGATCTCAGGGTACACGCCTTTTGCATGCCCGGACTTTTTCCAGACCTCCCAGGGGACCAGCTTCGGGAAGATCATCTCGGTGAACCCGAGTGGCCGGATGATCTCATCCATGACGATCTGTTCAAATGCCCTAAAGATCCTGACTGACTGGGGGCCATGGATCCACTGGCCGCGGGAGAGTGCGTGCCTTACCCAGTTCCGCTTCAGCATCTCCTCGGTCGGGTCGCCTGAAAAATGACGTGGTTTACTTGCACTTTCAAAGACAAGGTCCCAGTGCTCTCCCTTGCCCCCGTACTGTCGTGCGACGATTTTTTCCTCAAGGAGCCGGATAATCCTGTCAGGTATCCGGTTTTCGAGGTCCACTGCGGATACGGTCATGTCAAGGGTTACACAACCAGGCTCTACCCGTGATCCTGCGATGAAGGGTAACCTGGGTACTACGAGCCCTTCCGGGACATCTCCGAGCAACTGGACCGAGAACCCTGTAATAGTGATGTTACGGACTCCCAGTCTGGCCTTCCCAAGCGCCTGCGCAAGATGCTTTCGGAGCCTGAAGAGGGCGTCGTGTGCCCGGGTGTAGGGACCACTAAGGATAAGGACCGATATCGTGTTTTCCTTTACTGAGTAGTCTTTTATAAAGCCGATTTCCTCAGAAGAAACACCTTTTGGGGCACCTTTTCTGAAATGAACGGTATTGCAATCATTGACTACTGATGCCAGGGACTCGACCGCATCCGGGGAAAGTGCCCCACTCATCACGATGTCAGCTGTCAGTCTGAAACGAGGCTGCATAGATCCTCCGCTACTGTTAGGTTGGTAAGGTAATCGTCCACCGAGGCAATGACCGACCGGATCCTGTCCGCACTGATGGTTGTTACGACCTGGTCTCCATCGGTACCGGTTTTCATCGACATGAGGTTGTCAGGAGAGAGTGAACCGGCTACGGCTGACGGGTCCTGGTGCGGGGTGATGATGCGGCCTGTTACCCGGGTCATACCCTGACTGCCCCCCTGAATGACTCGGAAAAGCCTTTAAAACCGTCCGCCGGGATGGTGGCCCCCGCACGGGTCCGGTGTCCTCCACCATGGCCCCCTGCATCCCGTCCAAGTTTATCCATAAGTTCTCCAAGGTCTGTTGATGACTCAACAGGTGAACGGGCTGAAATACGGCATGAACCGTCACGACAGGCGTATACCAGAATGGGGGCATCAGGCCGCCAAGTGCCTGCAATTGCATCAGCCACATCAGATGCAACAGTCGGGTTTTCAACGGAAAATACGCCTTCTTCACATCCCTTGAGAGAAATGAGTGCCTGAACAACGTCAGTACGGTGTTTGCGTGTCACTTCCCAGCCGGCCTCGACTGATCCCGTTTCCCTGAGACCTATTGCGAGAGCAAGTCCCCCATGCCCTGTTTTACCACAGGCGTCCATCACCATTGCCAGGGAGGAGGCATCATCTATGACCTCCCTCCCAAGATGGTAGACATCGCCGAAAAGGGCGAGCATCGCCCCGGGGTGGAGTGAAGTGGCGCTTTCGAGGATAACAAGCGAGAGAAGGGTCTTTACATCTTCCCCGCCTGATCCTTGAGATTTTTCAAGAATATCATCAATGGCCGGCTGGTTACCGCTCACGCCTGATAGGAAAGGATTTGTCGCGAGATACAGCCGCTCCTGGAGGTCTCGGCCAGGGAGGAGGATGCCCCTGCCCGGCTCGATGACTCCGAGGGCCATGGCCTCCTGTATGATTTCCTTGTTCGGACCTGCCAGATTCTGGCCGTCACCGATAATGCCACACAACACCAGCCCTGCAAGGTCCCGGTTGTCTCCGAGGCCCTGTGCAACGAGGAACGCCGTGCCGGCTGCCGACAGTTCGTGCTCTCCGTCAATCCCGAACAACCTGGGATTAACGTGATTAGCCCCCTTGAATCTGGGATGATGGTGATCGATGACCATTACCTTTTCCGGCAGGTCAGGGAGCGAGGCTCCCAGGTCGGTCAGGAGAATGGGATCATCGGTCTTCAGGTCATCGGTGGTGACGCGCTGTCGTACCCGTACCCGGAACTGCACCCCTGCACGGGACATTGCCGCGGCTATGATGGCTGCGGCGGCTATCCCGTCTGCATCGTGATGGGTAAAGACCTCCACGAAACCTGATCGGGAGATTTCCCGGGCAAGGTCGGTACACGCGTCAGTGATTCCCATGGATTACCTTGACAGCAGAATTTCAGCGGTCTCCGGTTTGTACGTCCAGCCCTTGGCCAGTCGTCCGCTCTTCACGTAGTACTTGACGAGTCTCCGTACCTTTGACTCGGTCAGGTTGAGCTGCCGCTTGTTATGGACGTCTTTGGTATTCTCGGCAAGGTGCCTGCGAAGGCGCAGCGCCTTGATGATCAGGTTTATAAGGTCCTCCGGGATCTCGGCTACAATGCCTTTTTCCCTAAGAATCTCATCTATTCGCTTTCCTGTGGCGAGTTTGACACTTGGGACCCCGTACTTGTCACGGAGGATTAGTCCTATCTTGGCGCTGGGTACGCCTTCCTTTTTCAGGTCGAGGATGACCTTTTCAATCGCCGCGGTATCGGTGTTAGACCATTCTGGCGCTTCCTTTCGAAACGGCCTGATGGATGCCGAGATACCACGCGTTCGCGCATGTATTCGTGCCATGGTTGCTATTTCACCTCCTAAAAAGCAGGTAAATCCGAAAAAGAGCCCTATCTCTGGCTCTCTGTAATCCCATAAGCCCTGGGCGGGCAGTGCCGTATAAAACGGACACGTCGGATTTACATCTGCCACACTCGTCCTACGACCGGAGAGTGCTCAATATTAATAGATGGGAGCGGTCTTAAGGGTATGCCCGTCAGTCAGGTCGTCCATAACGGTTGATCAGGCGGATCAGGTCGCTGAAACCTTCAATTTCCATCTGGAGGACATCTTCCCTCCTCATCCCCATGCTCGTCTCGGCATCGGCGGTAAGGGTTTCCGGGCCCCTGATGACCTGGCGGGATGTCCCGTCGGCAGACAGGATGGTTGCAGCATCGTGGTCGTGGACAAACGCTCTTCCAGGAATGATGACTGTTTCCTCACACTCCCCAAGTTCGACTTCCTTCAAGTCATGAGCGGTGATCAGGCATGCTACCTCCTTTTCAACCGCGATGACGTTCCCCGGGAACCCTCTCCTGTCCAGGATCTCACGTATAACTGGGGCGGCTACAGAGCCGCTCACGACCGTTACCCTGCGTTCCGCTTTCGGCAGGCGCGAAAGTAAAAAGGGTTCACGCCTGATGGCAAATGGAGACCCGATATCCGGGTCATATAGCGGGGTGCCGCTGATTTTCATCCTGAACATGCCGTTGAGATCCTCCACGAGGTCCCTGAAGGCGGGTATGTCCATGACTGGTTGACCGGATATAATTGGTCCGTTTCCAAGGATAAGACCCTGATGAGGTTCATTTGCAAACCTCATGAGGATAAGTCCCTTGGCCCCGGCCTCGTCAAGCCAGCGGCAGGTTTCGACGAGGGAATCACCATCATTTATCCCCTGCAGGACAACGGCGGCAGCATATACATCGATAGACCCGGCGAGGTCCCTGAGTACCTTGAGCGATACCTCGGGGGTAGGGTCATGCATATACCGCCGCCGTTGATCCGGGTCTGAAGAAAATACCGTGAATGAGATCTCGGAAAGACCCCAGTCAACGAGGTTTCGTGCTATTCCTGGGTCGTCAAAGCCCTTTCCGCTGGTATACCCGATATGGAGCGGTGTCTCAGTGTGTGAGAGGAGGTCAAGAAGACCGGAGAACTCGGGGTAACAGCTCGGGTCGCCCCCGCCGCTGATTGTTATCCTGTCCGGGTCATCATGCATACCGTTAAGATCGGCAAGCACGCGTTCGCCGACGTCACGGAGCGGTTTGAACTCCTCGTACCATTCCCTGACCGAACGTCTGCAGTAGTCGCAGCCCTTTTTCCACGGAGGGCAGTACCTGCAACCGAGTGGTTCCATATCCCCGACCCGCCTGAAATAACAGTATTCACAAAACCCCCTGCAGTCCCTCCCGGGCCTGCCGCCGATGTCAACAGTCAGGTTCGTCACGGATACGAAGACATTGGTCCTGCATCAGGATGAAGTCATCCCCTGAATCGATCCTCCCCGGTTACCAGGAGCCAGGGAGTGCTGTTTAATGGAGTTTCCCCTGTTCCTGACTGTCACCCATCGGTATTATCGCCAGGTCGAACTGGGCCAGGATTGGGGGAAGCAGCCTAATGGCGCTCCGGTCCTTTTCTTTTTCTGATTCAGGAAGGTCTTCATACGGGATGAGCCATGGGGTCTTTTTCAATTGGACATTCCGTACCGGGCCAATGGTCCAGCCCGCCGCTATCCGCTCCTCTACCCATCGTTCGTGCTCGATACGGGCGAGCCGTTCGAGGTCTTCCGGGTTGAATGTGTAGAGGGGAATGGTCCAGTCCGAAAGGACTCCAAGCCGGCATCCAACCGACTCAAGACGTCCAGCTATGGCATCAGCCTGTCTCCTGTTCGATTCCTTCAGACTTTCCGGAAGTTCTTCCCATGGAACGGCTGAGGGGTTTTCTGCCGGGGTCACGCCGAGTGCAAGCTGCTGGTTAAGGTACCCCTCGTGGATTGCCCGGGCAGTAAGCTCGTGGACATTATCAAAAAGGAGTCTTTGAGTACATGCCCGTTCCAGGAAGGGGAAAGGTGTGATATTCTGATAAAGCTCGTAACCGGCACCCAGGGTCTTTAAAAATGTCGTGATCCCGTGGCTATGCCGGGTCCTGATTACCACGGGGACTCTAGTGGTCCCGAGACGCTCCCTGACCGTAACAGCCGCTGAAAGACCCAGGGATTCATCATCGATACAGATGAAAATAGCATCCGGTGGATCCGCTCCCTTTGGGATGAAATCGGCCCTGATGAATTCTCCCGAGTCCAGTTTCATATCCTTGGCGTAAATCTCGAACAGTCCCAGTGTTGCCGGCAGCATCGCCTGCACAAGGTCAACCGCTGCTGTTGCATCAGCGGCGATGACGGTCACCCGGCAGGGCCCGGGTGCCCCGCTGGGCCAGTGGTCATGCCAGAGCCTGATCGCATGGAGTACCAGACTTTTTCCGAGTCTCCCCGCACCGATAACGACGATATGAAACGAATTGCCCCCTGATACTTTTGCCGGGACCGGAGTTTCCGCGAGCATGAACGCACCCCCTGTCTGGAACAGGTTGAAAAAATCAAACCTGATCCCGTGACGGCTCCCGAGCCACACCTCGGGTCCTGTCAGAAGCCGTGTGACCGCTGGCTCCATTATGTGGACGAGACAGGTCAATGCCTCTCCTGTCCTCCGGCCCTCCACGGTATTCCAGGCACGCCCTGCAATCTCAGCATTTATCCCGTCATCAGTATCTATCGCGATAAGTGCCCTTGCACGGGAGATCCTCGCCTTTCCAAGGAGAGTGGGGGAGGAAGGGCTGCCTTTTAAGTTGATAATGCCCAGGTGGGAACACCGTTCAGAGAGGCCGGGGTCCTCATCCCTGCAGATCCTGACAACACGCAGACCTGACCTGGAAAGGGCTTTCACCGTAGCAACAGCCCCCGGGCCGTCTCCACATATCACCAGGTGGTCTTTAAAAAAGAGAAGGTGCAGATGGTGGAGCTGTTCGTATGAAAGGAAAATCACAACGAGGAGGAGGGTATAGACCGTGAGCGCACTTAGGATAAACGGGATGTATGTATCGATAAGATAGGCGATGTACAATGCTGCGCATGCAATGCCCACCCTGAACAGGTGTTTTCGCAGGGAGGGTGAAAGCAGAGAGGACTCATTTTTATCTGTAAAATTCCCATCGTCAGCCATAATTGCCTGATATCCGTATCAGGTACGGGGATGCATGAAGTATTATGACTAACGGTTCCTTGCCTTCCTTGTGAATCCTGAAAAAACATGGAATTGTAGTCGTGTTACAAGGCCGCAGATTAATGCCGCCAGGCATGCCTGAAAGGAAGGAATGATGCAAAGGCTGTTGATCCAAGGCACATTGCTGTCACGGTTCCCTCATGAGGGCTGTTCACGGGAGACCTGGACTCAGAAAACATGCCCGACCTGTTCAAAGGCCTGACCTTGTATCAACGGGTTTGAAGTGTATTTACGTTCATTGACTAGGTATGATGAGGTTTTCGATAACTGGAAGTGCTGTACTTTATATCGCACTTGTTGTCCTGATTGCAGGGTGCACGGTGCCTGGCTCAGGCCCTTCAGTAACTGAGCCCACTCGTCCGGCCTCACTGTATGCTGCAGGGGATGTCCTTTCCGGAAACATGACCCTGGCCGGGTACGACACGCCTGACCCGGATGCGGCAATGTACCAGGTTGTTGTGCTTGGATACCAGCCCGGTCCGGACATGTATGTTTACACGTTTGTCAGGCCGCTTGCGAACGGAAGCTACCAATATGTCCTTCATGAGGACTGGGTGGCGAAATTAAGCCGTACAAGGGCTGAATTCGAGGCATACGGGCTGAAAAAGAACGGGACCATGTCTCAGGGACAACTCTGGAAGACCTCCTCGTAGATGGTGACGTGATTAATGATGCCCGCATGGATGTGTACGATAGGCAAAATGTGTGGATGATGGTCGATTCCTTCGCGGACGTTCGAGTGTAAATGGGGTCATCATGAAGTCCGAACGGGAAAAGCGCGTTGATAACTGCCATGGATCAGGAATGCCTGCGGGAATAATCCGGTACAGCCCATGATGCGCAGCAGGGAGATCATCCTCCAGATGCTCCATGACCCGCGATACTGCATCACCGATGTTGTCGTCTGGTACATCGACCGCGGGGCGCCCGGCGATACCAGTAAGGTTATTGGAAAAGATATCCTCTCTGCAGGGAGTCTTGCTCTGGATGTGGCCACACCGGCAGGCACCAAGAACATCCCCTACCACCGGATTGTGCGCATCGTCCACCAGGGAGAGGTCCTCTGGGACACGAGCTGCCGCAGAGGGGACCCGCCCGGGCACAGCGGGTAATCACCTTTTTCTTTTTCAGATGCAATAATAATGGGTTGCGCCCCAGTGGCTTAGCTGGCAGAGCGGCTGACTTGTAATCAGCAGGTCCCGTGTTCAAATCACGGCTGGGGCTTCAGGACATCGTATCTAAGTCCTGTAGAAGCGTTTTAACCCAAAAGGGGGCTATCTGATGGGCATGCATTTCGATCATGCACCCACCAGGAAGGACTGTGCTTTTCATGGGTTAAAAGACTCTTATATCGATAGATACTTCAAAAATGCCCTGGCAGAATCCCATATTCTCCCCCAGGACATCGACATCACCATGAAGTATGGAGCCGAGTATGTGTCCTCAAGTGGTAGCTCCAAATTCCGGGTTAACAAGGTTGTTTTCACTTTCGTTAACTGGAGAAGGTTCATCGTACCATACCTCTCCAACACCATGGCCGGCATCTTCAAAGGCATCAGCAACCTCGACCATGCCACCAAGAAAACGGCCCGTTACTGAAGAAGAATACCCTCCATGACTACCGCCTGATTCTCTCGTGTTTTACCAATGGTTTATCGAAAACGAATATGTCAACCTCCCCGGGAAAAAGATCCGCAACATCCGCATCCCCCAGGTATACCCGATGGCTAAAGTCCATTCCGACCTGCTGACTCCTGAAGAGGCCGTCGCCAGGGTAACGGCTGCGGAGAAGTCCAGGGACCCGGCAATCATTGTGGCTCCCTCCGGGGGGGTTCCGGATCGGAGAGCTCGGGCAGCTCAGGTGGTCAGATGTCAACTTTGTCTTCTACGGTGTTGTCGTCAACGTCAATTCGAAAACCGGCAAACCAGGGATATCCGGATTGTCATGTCAGGAGAGTTCCTGGCTCAGTGGAAGAAGTAATACCCGTTCGAGCCAGTGGGAGAGGCCCGGGTCTTCCTCACGGCTGCACGTTCTCCCTTCCCTCCCGGGACTGTCGACAAACAACCCAAACGAAACATTGATCTCTTTCAACCGGCAAAAAGGGGTCTTCTCATCCTTTGCTATTAAGGACCCCCTTCATTGGAGATCCATTTTTGAATTATCCTGCTGCCAGTCCTATCGAGAGAAAGTCGTGCTGCCACAGCCACTGGAAGAGCGTGTAGTCGAAGTCCCCGGTGTCGTCCTGGCCCCGAGATCCCAGAGGGATAGACCGTCCCGCCAGGGTCAGGATCTCGCGGATTGTGCGCTGACCGTCCACCTTGTTCACGAGGGCGGCATGGGCTGGATCAAGGCTCATGTTCCAGCCCGGTCGATAGACCGTACCAGCGGCAATACCGCAGCGGTACCGGAACGCGGGTATGGCATCGAGGATCTCATGCGAAGTAAAGTCTATCCGGTATGTTTTATGCGGGCGGTCGGCACGACAGGCCAAAAAGAAGTGGCAGGCGTTGGTGGAATTGATCCGCTCCATCACAGCCCACTGCCTCTTTTGTGGCAGCGCCGCGACGGCCGCGAAAAACCCGCATTTTGGCGTCAAGGGCGGGTAATAGGGCGACTTTAGGAACCAGTCCTGGAAGGTGAGCCCGGCGGAGGCGACAAGACCGAGGCAGTCATCGACCGTATAACTGCGGTCACGGCCGTGCAGGAACGTGTCGACGAGCCCTGCATCGGACGAGAGGTCCGGGGCTATCGCAAGGTAACTCCGGAGCGGGTGTTCCCGCGGCAGCGAGGCGAGAGCGTCCCTGACAACCGCAAGCGATGCTTCGTTCTGGACAAGCCCGAGGTCGCGAAACACCGACTGAAGCATCTCCACGCCGATCCGCCCGTACCGGGCGTATATCATGATTGCAGCCACGCCCCCGGGCCGCAGGCAGCCGGCAAGGGCCTGCATCCCCAGAGCGGGATCGGCCAGGTGGTGGAGGACGCCGGTTGAGACGACCAGGTCGAAGTCGCGGCCAAGCGTTCCTACGTCTTCGATCGGGAGCAGGTGCAGCTCCAGGTTCCGCAGCCGGTACTTGTCCATGAGGTGATGATGATGGTCGAGGGACGGCTGGCTGACGTCGATCGCCACGATGTTCGCGTCCGGGTTCGTGTAGGCGAACACCGCCGCCTGGCTGGTGCCGCAGCCGGCAACGAGGATGTCCATGTCCGGCTTGTAGTCCCGGTCCGGCCAGAACAGCCGGTGGGCGTGGGAGGGATCGAACCACTGCCAGTTGTTTTCCAGCCATGCCGGCAGGTCGGTTATCGGGTCGGGATACACCCACTTCCGGTACTGGTCGGAGACAGCATCGGCGAGCGGATCCGGGGTCATGTCCGGCAGCCTCCGTTCGAACCCGGATGAAAACCTGACGACGGCTGCAGCTCACCGCTCCCGTACCCGGACGGCGCAACAAGGGGAGCGGGCATGGCAGGACCTGGGGCGGACATGACGGTTTTTTCCATTGCAGCGGAGTGTGGTGTGGCGGTCATACATATCATTCGTTTACAATAAACCAATGAATACCAGCAGCGGTATCAACACTTTAGATAAACACAACTAAAAAAATGTCCTGTCCGGCTCCATCCTTCCGGGTTGCCCCTGCGACCGGCAATACCTGAAACACAGAATGAATCACTGCTGTTTAGTGGCATGTGCAGGCTTTAACCTGCAGGAACGGTATAACGGGCGTATCGATGCTGAAGTTCCCGGTGGTAATCATCCGGACATGGGACCCGGTCACGTTCCGGTACACTGCCGGATAGAGATCCTGGAACGTGATGTTGCGGTCAGCCCTGATTATTTCCATCATATTGACCGTGAATTCGTCTGATAGCCATTGCTGGATCTCCGGGTCATAGACCGCACTGAGCGAGGGCTCGTTCTTTGCAGATCCGGTCAGGAAGAGGATTCCGGGCGCCGTCGTTTCTGCTGCAATGCTCTCCTCGAAGCAGGAATCGACCACGAAGGCGAGCTGGCGGTACCGGTGTCCGCTACTCATCGACCCGGTCACCATTTTCATGTCTTCCGCGGTGAACGAATCGTCTGGCCGGAAGTTGATCTTTCCCGGCGAACCGTGGCTCACGATGTATACGAAGACGTCCGTGCTGTTGCTGCTCCCGAGGACGACCGGGGTGGCAGCGGTCCTGTTGCCGGTCAGGACACTGACGAGCGTCCGTGCCGTAACGGCAGGCCCGGTGTAGTCCGCGATAGCCTCAGGCCGGAGGTTTGGGCCTTTTGGGATGTTGTGGACATCGCCCCGGACAGGGTTCTCAGGGACAGTGGGGATGTCGTCATAGAGCATGAGGATGATATGGTCATCGGAAACTCCCTCATCCCTCAGCAGGTGGTAGACCGCCAGGGCATCCGACTGGTGCCGGTAGTTCGGCCATCCCTCAGAGGGGCCGACAACCACGGCCATGAAATCCTCATTTTCTCCAAATGGGACTCCTGATGCGGGTTCTTGTGTAGAAACGGACATCAGGCCGGCCGAGGGTGTGGAGAGCCCGGTGGACCCACCCCCCGACTTCGAAACGGGATTCACATCCTCCGAACCAAATGTCCTGACCGTCCGGAATGTGCCGTTCTCCACGACCCAGTAGGCGTAATAGGTATACAGCGGGTCGACCCCGAGGTCCTCATCATATTCAAGGCTGCCGCTGGCGCCGGTAATCCATGGGAGCCTTCCGGCCAGGATCTCCTGGATCGCCGTATGTATACCGGTCGCGTTCCAGCCGGTGACCCTGCCCTCACCGTACACGACCTTCCGGACCGAGTCAGGAAGGGTTTCGGACTGCGCCCTGTCCTGCCGGGCACTCACGAATGAGGCGATCATGAGGGCATCGTATGTCGTTGCCGCATAGTACGCGGGCGCATGACCGAACTTCTGTGTGTAGGCCTCAGTAAACCCGGTCGATGGGTCGGCTGCAGGATTGGTGCCCTCGATCCCCTCCGCAGCAGGGCCGAGCGCCCCGATCATCTGCGGCGTGGCCGAAGCATCGGCAAGGAACAGCCGTGTCCGGTTCCCGGAACCTGCCATCGCCCGCCGGATGGTTACTGCATCGTCCGGAAAACCTACAGCGATGAGGTACTCCGGACCGGTTTTCAGGGCCGCTGCAACGTCATCTCCCAGCGCTGCCGCCCCCGGCTCGAACCGACCGATATACGTGACATCAATGCCGTACTCGGTTGCAAAAAAACCAGTCCAGTCATAGAACGTCTGTCCGTAGGTGCTGTTCTCGGCAAGGAGCGCCATCCGGGTCACACCTCTCTCTTTCAGGACAGCCAGGATAGTCTTCACCTGTGCGGCATCGCCCTGCGTGGTCCGCCAGACATAGCCGGACCTGCCGAACGCCCGGATGATGTCGCCTGAGGTCGCGGTCGGGGTGATGAGGACCTTCTTATTTGCGATGAACGCAGGGGCAAGCGCATAGACCTCGTCGCTCTTCTGCGGCCCGATAATTATTCGGATCGAATCATCGTTGAGCAGATCCTGCGCAAGCGCTGCCGTGTCGCCTGAGCCCGTGTCCCGGTACACAAGCTCAACCCGGCGCCCTCCAATCCCACCATCGCTGTTGATGGTATCCTTTGCCCACTCAAGCGGTTCCCTGAACTCAACGTCGCCGGTAAGGGGGAGGAGGACCCCGATCCTGACCGGGGTGAAGGCACGGATTCCCGATAAACCTGCCCAGGTGCCGGCAAGGACGAGGATGGCGATGAGGATGATCAGGCCGACCCGTTTTCTGTTAATGGTAATCACCGTTTCATGAACGACGGGTTATGCAGCCGTTTGGATGCCGGGCATGTGTCGGAAACTCAGGCCGCGCCGGTTTTTTCTCAATGGAACATGAGGGGATGAATATGATAAGGATACGGGATCCCGCCCGGGTTCCCCACACAGGGCATTTTCCAGGGAAGGGCGGACCGGTGCCCGGTTGACAGGGTGGAACCGGGAACGGGGAGTTCTCATGAGTCTCATTCCTTGTGCCGCGGTATCCGGCAGGGTTCACATCTCCCTTTTTTCTGATGTCCTGAACGCTCACCGGGGTAATACCGTTTTTCGTTGTTCGCGGGATGTATGCCCCCCCCTCTTCGTATCGGTATGGCAATCCAATTTTTTTATAATATACCTGCTCCCCATTTCAGTATATGGCAGACACGCCCCCATCCATTGCACACAGGAAACTCGCAATTTTCCTTGTTGTGCTTGCAGTCATTGTAACGATCATCGCAGTGGCCTGGTATTTCAAAGTGGAACTCCCACCACAGCAAGCCCTGGATCACGCACCCGTATGGAATAGTGGAGACGGGGGCGTGACGGGTACCGGGGCTAATGGTGGTGCAGGTGGTTATGCGGCTTCCGGTGGAAACGGCGGTAACGGTGGTGACGCCGGCGTGACAGGTACCGGAGGTAATGGCGGTAACGGGGGTTATGCGGCTTCTGGTGGAAACGGCGGTCAAGGTGGTGACGCCGGCGTGACGGGTACCGGGGGTAATGGTGGTTGAGGTGGTTATTCGGCTTCAGGAGGAAACGGCGGTAAAGGTGGAGACGACGGCGTGACTGGTACCGGTGGTAATGGAGGACCAGGAGGTTTCACTGGTTCTGGTGGAAACGGCGGTGCCGTAGGAGACGCCGGCGTGACTGGTACCGGCGGTAATGGCGGTGCCGGTAGTTAGGCAGGTAACGGTGGATACAGCGATTCAATATCATAGCGAAAGGGTCAGGCTGTTGTGAAGGCCGGACCCGATACCTTTACATTATCCCTACAAACTGCACGATATCTGCCTGCCAGTTTGCTTCACTTTTTTTCAAACCGACGGACCTAAGTCCCAGTCAACCCCTACTCGTGAAACCCGGTATATAGCGCAATCAATTCCCTTTTTGAAAATAATTGCCAGGAAAATCGGGGATAATTCCTCAAAATTCGTTTATTGAATGACTTCTCATGTTTGACACTATGGAAACCAGTTTGTATCGTGAAGAGGCTTATTGGCATCCCAAACATTGAGAGAATCATCAAAAGATAATAAGCACCTGTTGAAAGAAGAATATCTGAACACGAAGATTTTGTTTTCTAGCCTTAAAACGTTCAATTCCTCAGGATTGTTTGATTTCTCGATGAAATTTCTCAACCTCCCGGGACATTCTTTAGATGATTCATGACGTTCCGGGTTCATGGATAAGAGGGCTGTCCTGTCCCCCACAATACCGGTTCATTTTCGACATGAACCATTTTGGACAGTTTTAAATGACCATATCCACAAAGCTGAGCCTTCCATCCCTTTTCAGGAACATCCACCTCTGAAACGGCCTTATAGAAAGACAAACCGTGTATTACTTGCCTGTTTAATCTCAACCGGCGGGAAAATGCCGGTTCATCCTTTGGAGGCGTTTTAATTTTTCCCTGATGGGATACTCCCTATCGAAAAGAGCGCAATGCGGCTGGAACCCGCGTTCTTTCGTTTATCCAGCATTTCCTGAAAATAATCATTCCTTGTTCTGGTGTCGTGTCCGAGGTCATATACTCTGGAATCCCCAGGAATGATGGAGGTCCCACCAGTCGGGAACGGTATTACCAACCGTATCCCTTTCACCACCCGGGAGTGTTTTCCGCTTCAGGGGGAGGATACCAGGTCTATCCGGTTTGAATAGGGCTTGTCCGGGGTTGCGGAATACCTGATCAGTAAGCCGTAATCCTTCTCAATCATCGGTAAAGACTCCTGCCAGAGCACTCCTGTCTTTGAAGAGGACCTCTCAGGAAATCTATTTCTTGAATTACAAGCTGCCTGAATCCATGACCCGGGAATGCAACGGGCTGCTTCGGTACAAGTACACATCCGATACGAGGCAACGAGAAATAGGAGGTAATCTTTTTCATGATATCGTTGCGGATTCACGAATTATTGCTCCGATTGCATATCCAACATCCATAATCGCATTTTAGGCGAAGGATCTTTCGGTAAACCTCGTAAATCCTGCCATTTATTCCGAATACGAAGGGTGTACCTGGTCTGCTGGAAAACCGGCGAAATCGGGAAGTTGGAAACCGGTTTCAGTTCTGCGACCCGGATCGGCCGTTATCCGTCTTCCAGACCGCCGCGATCGCAATAGAAGAGATAATGTAGCTATTCTACACATGGTGAATGAACCAGGAGGCAGAAGGGGGCATGCGTTGGATCAATCCGTTTGCAGTTGTTGCGGGCATTGTGAACCGGTTTCCAGTCGCAATCCTCGTGGCGATGGTCGCCCTCGCCATCGTGGCAATGATGTTCATGGCGGCGATCCCGCCCTATACGATATCGGACGAGTACATGGACAAGAACTCGCCCGAGGGGGTTGTTTTTGACGCCTACAGCGCCCGCTACATGCAGGACACCTACATCCTTTTCATCCATGCGGGGGATGTCACGGACCCGGCACTCCTCTCTGACCTCCTGATCCTCGAGAACCAGATCCGCCGTATCAACCAGGTCAATTCGACGATTACCATTGCGGATGTGGTTGCGCAGTCCAACGGCGGGGTAATCCCAGGCACGAGCGCAGAAGTCCGGGCAATCATTGACAGCCTCCCCCCCGACACCAGGCGACAGTTCGTTCCGGACCCACAGACCCTCCTCGGGTACATCGTACTTGACCAGGGGTTGCCGACGGACGCCTCCTTCAAAATTGAACCGGTCGTCGTCAGGACCATCGCGGAGGCCACTCTCCCGCCAGGGGTATCAATCGAAGCGACCGGCAATACGCCGCTGAACTACGAGATAGCCGTGTGGATGACGGTCAACTTCATCCTCCTGGTCATCGGAGCGATGGTACTCATGCTCATCGTGAAGTACCTCCTCTGGTCCAAGATACGGTACTGGATCCTGCCGGTCGTGCTGCTCACCTTCGGGCTGTTCTATACCTTCGGTGTCATGGGCGTCCTCGGGATACCAGCAAACGACGGGGCCGTCGCAGCATTCCCCATCCTCCTCGGGCTCGGCATCGACTACGCCGTTCAGTTCCACTCGCGGTTCGACGACGAATGCCACGTTCACGACCGCAAGGACGCCCTCTCCCTGACGGTCACCGCGGCAGGTCCTGCAGTCCTTACTGCCCTCGTGGCGACGTCACTCGGGTTCCTGGCGATGTTCATCAGCCCGATTCCCATGATCCGGACCTTTGCGATGGTCTCCATCATAGGGATAGTCTGCTGCTACCTCACAGCGCTTTTTGGGTTCGGGGCATTTGCCCACGTCCTGAAGTACACCCCGAAGCCCCCCGGGGACTCTATCGCCGACCGTATCATGACTTTCTATGATACGGGTCTTACGGCGATCTCATCGGGGGTGGTGAAAATTGCCGTCCCGATCGTGATCATCTCGATACTCGTTGCAATGGTAGGGATCTCGCTCGACCACGGCATTCCGGTCGATGCTTCACAACAGTCGCTTGCACCTTCAGACATGCCGGCGGTGGTCACTGCGGACAAGGTCGAGTCGATTGCAGGATCACTCACTCCTCTGCCGCTCTATGTCCAGGGCCTCGACCCCCGGACCATACCAGGGATCAAATGGACCGACCGCTTGTGCGGTCTCCTGGAGAAAAACTATGATAAAATCTCCAGCATCGACAGCATGTCATCCATCGTCCGATCGCACAACAACGGAGTCCTCCCTGAAAACCAGGCAGAACTCGACCGCGTGCTCGCGTCCATCCCGCCAGACCAGCTCCATACCTACCAGGTCGATGATACCACCTCGATCATCATGATCAATACGCTTGCGATGGAGATCGACGAACAGGTCGCCTTTTCAGACAACGTTGAGCGGGATATCGCCTGGCTCGGGCCACCCCCCGGGGCAATGGTCACCCCGACCGGGTCCTTTACCCTTTACACCATCCTCACCAAGCAGGTGATCGAAAACAAGGACCAGATGACATTTCTCGGGTTTGTCCTGATATTTGTCTTCCTGCTGCTCGTATACCGGAAGGGGATTGCCCTGACGCCGCTTGTCCCGATCATCTGCGTTATCGGCTGGAACCCGATCGCAATGATCCTGCTCGGGCAGAGCTACAGCATCCTGACCGCGGTCCTTGGTTCGATGACGATAGGGATCGGGTCGGAATACACAATCCTCATCATGGAGCGGTATCTCGAGGAGTTCCAGGAGTCCCATGACCGGATAGAGGCGATGAAGCGGGCGGTCCGGAAAGTCGGCACCGCGGTCACGGTGTCAGGGCTCGTTACCGCGGCAGGCTTTTCCGCACTCATGATGTCGTCCTTCCCGATCCTCTCCGGGTTCGGGCTTGCAACGGTGGTCGTGGTCATACTCTCGCTGGTAAGCGCGGTCGTGGTGATGCCTGCGACCCTCGTACTCGCCAGCCGGTTCGGAGCGGCAAAATCCACTCCTGAACCCTCAAAAATGTGAATCTTTTATTCTTTCCTGAATTTTCGCCCGAGCGACCACCCGGCATATGCGAGAATGGCGACGATACCCACGAGTGCAATCATGAGCGGCCGGTTCCCGGTGACTGCCTCGGTGCCTTCGGGTGACTGGACGCTGACCCCGAGGCTCGCCCTGTCAGAGAGCATCTGGGCTCCGAGTCCGTCACGGTATTTCACCTCGGTATCAAGCGGGTACTGTTTCCCTGTTATCGCCGATTTTGCAGAAATTTCAAACTGTACGGTCCGTGTTTCACCGGGCCCGAGAAACCCGAGCACGGCAGTGTCTTTTGCAGGCACGATGAGATGGCTGCCGATGATCTTTGCCTCGGCTTCTGCTGCAGGGGAATCCCCTGTATTCGTGTAGGAAACATTGACGGTGGCCGATTCACCCGGGTGTATCACGATACCGGGGCTGTCCACCTTAAATTCGGCTCCTTTTGCCACCTTTATGCCGACCGGGACGGAAGGAGTGTTCCGGGTGCTGCCATCGCTCTCCCGATATGTCCCCTGGAGGACAGCGGGATACAACCCGGCCTCGGTGTGGTCTTTCACGGCGATTCTCACCCGTATCGGTGTAGTCGCCCCCGGTTCGAGCCGGTCGATATACGTGCTCCCTTCAACGACCCTGAACGTCACGTTGTCGAACGGGACAATGGTAAAAGTGACCTCGCTTCCCGTCTCATGGCCGACATTTTTCACCTCGCCGGCCAGGTATCCCTGGGTCCCGGGGACGAGGTTTTCCTGCGTCAGGTTGAGGAGAATCGGCCTGACCTCAGGCCTGATAGTGATCCCGACCGGGACGGTCACTGCCCTTTCGCGGTAGAGCGGCTGGACCGTTGACCGTCCTTCTCCTGTCAGGGGTATCGCGTAGACGTACCGGTACTCAAGGCTCAAGAGGATGGCATGGGACCCTGGGAGGGCTTTCTCGTCAACGGTCCCGCTAATAGTGAACGGGACCTTGGCGCCAACCCCGATATCACCGAGCAGGACCGGAGGACTTTCGACGGTGACCGGTGCACCGGACTCCAGGGGGCTCATGACGACCCCGAGTGCCGTTCGTGGGTCGTAGGTGTCGGGGGGAAGGAGCGGGGCTACCTTAACCTTGGTGTCCTGGTCCTTGTTTGTCAGGACGACGGTCATGGCGAAGGTGTCGCCAGGGTAATACCGGGGGTCACTCACGACGTGTGCCGAGAGGTCCGGCTCGAGACCCGGGTCATAGATATACCCGAGAGCGGTGCAGGGAGCCGCCGTCAGGGTGATGCAGAGGAGGAACGCAGCCATGAGGCAGGTGCAGCGCAGTAATGCGGGATAGATCATGGCGCCTTGCCTTGGGACCCTGTCGTCTTCTTCCGGCGGTACCAGAGGAGCGCACCCCCCGCGATGATGAGTATCACCAGGACCACCCCGGCTATCCCGGGTGCCGGATCAGCCTGGACGTCGATCGGCACCGGTATGTTGTCGGAGGTGTACACCGTTCCCCTCTCATCGGTGTACTGCACCTCGGAGTCTGCCGAATAGCTCTTGACCATGGCACTGCCATCGGTTTTCACGCTGAATACCGCTGTAGCTGACTCCCCGGGGCTGAGGTCACCAAGGTAGGCGGTGTCGTCATCGCTCGAAAACGGGTTGATGACGCTGATACGGGCCTTCGCATTGTAGACCTTCGCGTTTCCGGCATTCCTGTACGTAACTTTCACGGGGAGTTTCGAGCCGGGACTGACGACCGAGGACGTGTTCACCTGTTCGAACACAATCTTGTCCTGGAACGATACTCCGGCGGTGACCGGGGGTGAGGTCGCGGCAGCGCCCCTGAAGTCTTTATAAACCGCGTAGAGGGACACAGGATATGAAATCACCGGGGCTGCCTCGCCCGATACCGCGACCTTGAAACCCGGCTGGATGGTACTTCCGGGAGGGAAGTCCCCGATATAGACACTGTTGCTGAACGGAACAATCGGACTCGCACCTGCGGGGACAAGGAAGAGCGACGTGCCAGTCCCTGTGTCCTGGCCGGTGTTCCTGATGGTAAAGGTGATGACCCCTTCCTTTCCCGCATAGAGGTCAGAACTTTCGACCTTTTCAACGGTGAGGACCACCATCCGCCTTATTTTTACCGGCACCGGAAGGACGGTGTCATCCTCCTTGAAATAGTACTCCATGTCGGCGGTCCCCTGCTGCTCGACCCGGGGCACATAACTGTAATTAATCCTGGCAAACATCGTGTAGTTGCCAGCCGGGGCAGACTCCGGTACATCGACCGTGAAGGTCGCAGGGACGAGCTGTCCGGCCTTGACGTCCCCGATGATCTGGGGGTTGGACCGCACCAGCACCGGCGAATCCCCGGGGAGGAGCCCGATGATGGCGGACCGGGCGGTGGTGGGGGGGTACATGGGGTCTATCGAGAGGTAATTGTGGAACTCCATCGTGACGGTGCCCTTGTTCCCAATGGTGACCGGGAGCTCGGTGGTCGCCCCGGGGACCAGTTCAGAGGTCGATCCGAGGGAGACAAAAAGATCGGGCCCGCCCGAGAGGTAGCGCTCCCCTGCCAGACAGGGGGATATCAATAGTCCAATCCCGATACATGCTATGAATATCCCCGTCATGAATCCCGTTCTATCCATCCAGATCATCCCCGATCAATATCCAATGTCATTGTATTACGGATCGGATTGTATTAATCTGCCGTAGTTCTTCAGGGGTAGGAGGATATGGCAAAAAAGGATGCTCATTAAGGTCATCCGGAATGGCATCAGATGGGGGAGGTCCCATTTTTTATGCTGCAAGTGGAGTTCTATCTGCGGATCCTATAGATATTTAATGTGCTCAGGTCCGTTCTTGAATGCTCCGGATCTTTTTAACCTTTAAATGGTAAAAATGGTAGAAAAAACGTTTGAATGGATGGAAAAGAACAATATCCATACAGCGGTTGAAAATGGCCTTGAACGGAATATACTTCCCTTAAGGGGCGAAAAACACCTGGAGGTCGCCTTGGAGGGCTCCCGCTTGGATACGGGTTTATTTAAGGAGAATTTAAAGAACCGGAATATGAGCAGTCAATTTTTCTTCAAGGAAAAGCGGGACCTTTGATAACCTACAGTGGGGCCTGAAGATGATAGGGGTGTTGCTCCATGGCACCGGCTGTTCAGATCAAATGTCATCGTACGAGTCACCTTCCGGCTGATAAGGGCCGGTTAATCTGCAGGACCGCCTTTATAAGTAGTTAAAACGATTTGCCGTGCCTGGTTCCGTAGATATCGATACCGCGGTGTCACGGATCAGGTCATCGATGGTAAAGAAGGCCCCAGATCCCTGCTAAAACCGTGGCCCCTTTCATTCAACGACCAAACTTATGGTTCAACTGACAGAGTCGTCCTTAAATTCCAGGCTCCGGACATCTCCGGGCTTAAACCTCTTGAATTCCCGGAGGAGCGCCTTGCGGTATTCGTCTATCTTTTTTGTCGGGATGTAGTTGAAACGTTGGACTCTCTTTACGAGTTCGTCAGTAATCTGCTCGTCGTTCGTGAATTTTTTGTTGTATACATCAAGGAGTATCCAGTCCAGCCTGTCTATCCCGGTTTCTTTGCCGTCGATTGTTATCTTCTTAATCTTGACCTGGTCAGGCGGGATCCCGCCGCAAATGGAACAGTAATATCCGTCCTTTGGATCGCCGCTCATGAATTCCATCCCCCCTGCCAGGATCTAAAATGATCCGGAGAATCTGCCGTGAGAATGCACTTCTGGTGATTCCGGGAAGCATTTAATCGCAACTTTCCTCGCGGTGGTTCCTGGTAGCTGGTAGAGCCACCTCCGGGCATCTTACCGATCTCCCTCCTGGTCCTCACATTCCCACCTGTTTTTCGTTCATTGGCTTTGTCCGGGCTTAAGAAAAAAGTTGGGAGCTTTTCAGGCCTTGAGCATACGGGCCATATCTGCCTGGACCGTTGTGTTGGGTTTGAGGTCAAACTGCTTTACAAGCACGTCGAGCACTGCCGGAGATACAAAGCCGGGGAGTTTGGGCCCGAGGGTTATGTCCTTTACTCCGAGCGAGAGCAGTGCAAGGAGCACGAGTACAGCTTTCTGTTCGTACCAGGCAATATTGTATGAAACCGGAAGCTCGTTGATGCCAACGCCAAATGCCTTTGCGAGCGCCTGTGCAATCACGACCAGTGAATAGCAGTCATTACACTGCCCGGCATCGATGACCCTTGGGATACCACCTATCGTGCCTAATCCAAGGCCGTTGTACCTGTACTTGGCGCAGCCGGCTGTGAGAATGACCGTGTCATTAGGGAGTGCCTTGGCGAATTCCGTATAGTATTCACGCTCCTTCTGCCGCCCGTCGCAACCGGCCATGACCAGGAACCGTTTTATGTCCCCACTCTTCACCGCGGCAACGACCTTGTCCGCCAGGGCAAGGACTGCGTCGTGCCCACACCCGGTGATGAGATCATTTCTACTCCCCGGCAGGGGCGTCGGTGGCTGACAGGTCTTGGCAAAGGCAATGATCTTTGAAAAGTCCTTCCTTCCCCCCGGGCCTGCTTCAACGTGCAGGACCCCCGGGTATCCGGTCAGGCCGGTAGTGAAGAGGCGGGCTTTGTAGGTATCTTTCGGGGGTACGAGGCAATTGGTCGTGAAAAGCACCGGGCCGTTGAACTGTTCGAACTCTTCCTTCTGGTGCCACCATGAACTGCCATAGTTCCCGACCAGATGCGGATATTTCCTGAACGCCGGGTAGGCATGTGCAGGAAGCATCTCTCCATGGGTATAGACATCGACACCAGCGTCGCGGGACTGTTCGAGGAGCATCTCGAGATCCTTGAGGTCGTGGCCAGTGATGAGTACTCCCGGACGCTTTGCGACTGTGGTTTTCACGCTGGTAATCTCCGGCTTGCCGTATGCGGACGTGTTTGCCTCGTCAAGCAGCGCGAGAACTGAGACCCCCGTTTTCCCGCACTCCATAACAAGGCCGATCATTTCAGGTACAGGGAGATCCTTGAGCATCGATGCCAGTCCTTTCTGGATGAAAGTAGTGATTTCTGCATCCGTTTTTCCAAGAACCGCAGCATGGGTATAGTAGGCCGAAATCCCTTTCAGACCAAAGAGAAGTGTTGAACGGAGTGATCTGACATCTTCGTCTGCAGTTGACAGGATGCCGACGGACGGTGCCTTTGCAAGGATGTCACTTTCTCCCTGAGATTTCCAGGTACATGCATCTGGCTCATCACTGCCGCTTTCGGGAAGGGCGTCCCGGATCTTTATGGCTTTGGTAATGAGCATTGTGAATCTGGACTTGTCGAAGTTGACATTGGTCAACGTAGCAAATAGGGCTTCAGCTACAAACAGGCCTGCATCAGGATTACCATTTCCCTGCTCCATCGCTGCCAGGTTTCGCACGGAGACCCCTTTGCAGAGGTATACGAGCACGTCCTGGTACGCAGCGATTTCATCTTCCTTTCCGCAGACACCCTTGATAGTACATCCAGTACCTTTCACTGTTTCTTCACACTGGTGACAGAACATTTTCCTCCTCCGTTAGAGTTTCTTTTGGGTACAAGATATCAATATAATACTAAATTATAAATAAGGAGAAGTTTCCATTTCCATACCATGCATGATTCATGCACGGTCAGCAGGACTGTCAGGTATCTCTCAAAGCGCTGGACGCTTCTTATCATACTCGAACTCTACAAGGGCAGCCAATACACGAGGCGTTTTTCAGAACTTCGCGATGCGCTTCATGGGATAACACCGAAGGTCCTCTCCGAACGGCTCAAGGAACTTGAGGAGGAGGATATCATCACGAGAAAGGTTGATGCAACTGCATTCCCTGTCCGGACCGAGTACACCCTGACAGAAAGCGGTCTCGAAATCGTGGACATCATCAGGGAAATCAAGAGCTGGGCCTTGAAATGGAAGATTATCAATGCCCCCTGCGGCCAACAGGACTGCAAGGTGTGCGTGTTGTGAACATCTCTCTATCCCGTCTTGCCAGTCCGGGCTCCCAGATCATGCTGAACATGTGTCGTGACAGCGCTATTGACGGTCTTGGGTCCGAACCGGGGTGTCCTGGCTCAATCTGGCACTATCAGCGTTGAACATAGCAATTATGACATTTTCCGGAATTTGACGACGAAAGGATTCCCCTCTTGGATGGTTACTGGCATGACCCTGTATTGAATTCAGAGACTATCTGGTCGAGGAGCATCCGGTTATTTTTCATTTTTCACCATCATGTAGGCTTGAATCGTTCAGGCCTCAAGATAGGCAGCAAACGAGGCCATTAGGTTATTTCGTCAAATAATAATCTATTGTCGATAATTCATGGTAGTGTAAGGATTTGGGTCCTGTTTACTTCATGTACTCCGTAAAAATGGCATGACGAATGCTACGGCTATTCAGGTGTTTTTCTCTTCTTCTGTTCCCAATGGTGGGAGTAACCGCCTGCTGCGGAGTACGAGCCACCAGAAGGGGATGAGTGTGAGGAGGGAGATAACTCCAGCGAAGAGATAGATGGAATCGATCCCCCAGACCATCAGCATGATACCGAAAATCAGGGGTGGGACCACGATCCCGATGCTCAACACGGTGTTAAAAGCCCCCATTGCAACCCCCTGGCCCAGTGTCCTGCCATCAAGGGTAACCACCGCGGTAGCGGCTGCTATTGCTATTGCATTGCCCACACCGATCAACAAGGCGAAGAGAGCGACTGCAGGGAGCATCCGGACATATACCCGGCTTATGGTCCCAACTGAGACCATAATCGTGCCGATTACTATCATGTACGACCGTTTGTACCGGTCAGCCAGATTTCCAAAGTATCCGAGACTTATGGCCATGGAAAGCACCTCGATTGCTATGATCAGGCCTATAATGGCTGCAGAGAAGCCGTCCTGGGTCGCAGCGAGAACAGGGATGAAGACCACGAACGCTGCATAGGGAAAGGTGTTCATAAAACGAAAGAAAAATGTAACTGTTCAGCTCCGACCGCAAGATCCTAGTACAATGAAGTCATAGTAAAAATTAGTGGCTGAAAACAACCCGAATGCCCAGAAAGATAACAGCAATTCAGAATTATACCCTGCAGCCTATGTTCAATCCCTT
>CASGHA010000137.1 GCA_949319355.1 uncultured Methanospirillaceae archaeon
AGCAAACAAGGTCGAGGACTATGACGCAAAGACCGACTTCATCCTGTCAAACGCGGTCCTCTGCTCGAAGGACTCGGTCGCCATCGACACGGTCGAGACGCTGCTCGGCGGGTACCGGCTGGACACCATCCCTCTCCTTGAAGCGGCCTTCCGGGACGGGATAGGAATTAACAAGCCCCCGTACATCGACCTGCAGGGCTTCGGTGCGTTCTGCCGCCACAAGCAGTGGCTCGCCGGGACCTACCCGTGTTCCGGGACGGGAGGGTACCCGCTCGAGGACGGGTGGGGGAACGCGAAGGTCGACAGTGATTTCATGACACCGCCACGGGTCTCCGTGACCTGCCGCGGGAAGGCCTCGGGCCATGACTATACCTTCGCATATACGGCACAGGAGGCCCCACCCGCCCAGCACGGCCTTGCACGGGTAGATATCCTCGTGAACGGAAAGGTCGTCAGGCGTATCTTTGACAACCTGGAAAGCGGGAACGTCACGGTAAGCCTGAAAGAGTTCAGTGGCATGAAAGTGCAGTTCCAGGCTGCCGCCTGGGATAATGTCCTAAACTGCACCGTAACGGACGGGCAGGACCTCAGCGTTGAATAAGCCGGGGGATACCGGGCCAGACTCCTGGCCGTGCACCCCGTTTTTCTTATTCCGTGCCCTGTAGGAACGGCCGGTTTTAAACCCGTCACCGACAGCTCAGGAGGAGCACGACCGGTTGCAGGGATGCTCCCTGCTAAATGTACCAAAGGTTTCGGTTTTTAAAATTCTCCAACCGGAAACAGGAATATTTAATACCAGGGTCTGTCAGAATGCACCGTATTACAGCATTTCACCCAACAGTATGTTTTCCGTTCTGTATGTCGATGATGAGCCTTCGCTTCTTGAAATAGGCAAGCTGTTTCTTGAAAAGAATTCCCGGTTTTCTGTAGACACGACACCTTCCGCCCCCGACGCCCTCCGGCAGGTCAGGAAAAAACACTACGACGCTATCATCTCGGATTACCTGATGCCCGGGATGGACGGCATCGAGCTGTTGAAAGAGGTAAGGGCTCCGGGAAATCCCATTCCCTTCATCATTTTCACCGGGAAGGGACGGGAGGAAATCGTCATCCAGGCATTGAATGAAGGGGCCGATTATTATGTCCAGAAAGGAGGCGACCCAAGGTCGCAGTTTGCGGAACTCTCCCATAAAATCCTGCAGGCCGTCCAGCATAGAAAAGCGGAGCGGGCCCTTGCACTGAGCGAGGAACGGTACAGGGCGGTCGTCGAGGACCAGACTGAACTTATCTGTCGTTTTACGCCGGATGGCCACCTTACCTTTGTAAACGATGCCTACTGCAGGTACTTTGGTCTTGACCAGCAACAGTCCCTCGGGCGGCTGCATTCAGTTCAGTTGTTCTCCGGAGATGCCCGGAACATGAAGAACCACCTTGACTCGCTCACCCGGGAGAAGCCGGTTGCCTTCATCGAACACCGCATCCGGATGGCTGACGGCACGGTCAGGTGGCAAAGCTGGAGCGACAGGGCGATCTTCGGAAATGAAGGCAGGGTGATCGAGTACCAGTCGGTCGGCCGTGATATCACCGACAGGAAGGAGGTGCAGGAGGCCCTCTGCCGGTCCGAGGAAAAGTACCGGGTGCTGGTCGACCATATCCAGGACGGGGTATTTCTTTCACAGGACGAACTCCTCCTGTTCTGCAACCCGCCCCTCGCAGAGATGGCAGGGTATGCCCTGGAAGAAATGACCGGAATGCCTGTCGCCGGCTTCATCGCACCGGAGGACAGGGAATGGGTCATGGAGCGGCAGAGGAGCAGGCTTGCAGGAAACCGTGTCGAGGAGTCATATGAATTCAGGCTCCTCCACAGGGACGGTACGACCCGCGTCCCGGTGGTCATGTCCGTTGGGACCGGTACTTACCGTGACCGGCCGGCGGTTATCGGGACCCTCCATGATATGACAAAAGAGAGGGAAACTGAGACTGCATTGAGGGAGAGTGAAAAAAGGTTGAACCTCGCCCAGCACATCGCGAAAATGGGTGATGTTACCTGGGACCTCAAAACGGGAGCCGTCACATGGTCCGACGGGATCTACGTCCTGATGCAGTACGACAAAGCGGAAAAGATCGATATAAGCCGGGTGAACAGGGAGATCCACCACCCCGGGGACCTTGAACGGGTGACCAGGTGGCTTGACGACTGCATCTCTTCGGGGGGTGATATCATCACACCGAACGAATACCGGATTATACGTAAGGACGGCAAGGTCCTTTTCGTCCGGACAAGCGGCATCATAGAGCGTTCAGGAGGAGTCCCGGTCAAGGTCTTTGTGACGCTCCAGGACATCAGCGAACGGAAACAGAACGAGAAGCAACTGTTCGACTCCCTTGAAAAAATCAAAAAAAGCAATGCCGACCTTGAACTCTTCACCCAGATAGCAGCCCACGACCTGCAGGAACCCATCCGGACGATTGTTGCGTTCTCTCAAATCATCCGCAAGGAGTGCAGACAGGACTGCAACCCGGTCTTCGAAAAATATCTCCAGAATATTGAGACTGCGGGCCGCCGGATGAACGACCTGGTAAACGACCTCAGGATGTACTCGGGGATACGTCCTGACAGGACCGCACTGAGACGGGTGGGCATGGAAAGGGTCCTCGAAGCGGCACTGGACAACCTCTCCCTCGAGATTGAGGAGACCCATGCGATAATAACCCATGAACCTCTCCCTGAAGTCTGTGTCCAGAAGACGCAGTTCATCCAGGTGTTCCAGAACCTCGTTGACAATGCCATAAAATTCAGGAGACCGGGGCTTTCGCCGCAGGTCCACGTGTCCGTATCTCCCAGTGACGATATGTGGCAGTTTTCGGTCCGGGACAACGGCATTGGCATCAGGCAGCAGTACTATGAAAAAATCTTCGTCCTTTTTGAACGGCTCCACAACCGGGAGACCTTTCCGGGCACCGGGCTCGGGCTCGCGGTCTGTAAAAGGGTCATCGAGGGCCACGGGGGTAAAATCTGGGTGGAGTCAGCAATAGACCAGGGCTCGACCTTCTTTTTCACGGTTCCACGGACCTGAACCTGGGAGGTGCTGCTGCATCAATCCCTGGAGCGGGGGTTCCCCTTCAAGGAACAGCGCTGTTCTCACACTGATAATGAGCACTTCTGTCGAAACCAGCGATTTATACCATTAAAAATGAGATTCCCGGGGTTTATATTTGAAAACCACTCCCTGTATAACCCGGCTGCCGGGAAATGTTGTTTATCGGCTGTTGGACACACCCGCATTGTTGCGCCCGGGAGTCGTACGATGCCATCTGGCCAGTCGGGCAGGTATTTGAACAGCCACAGGTGCATAGCTGTTCTACGGGATCATATACAGCTACCCTTCCATCAGTGCAGGTATTTTCACATACAACGGGTTTCGGAGTCGGTGTGGGCTTTTTTCGGACGGGCGTCATCACCAGTGAGGGAGTATCCTGGGGGCAGGGTGTAAGCTGTGCATCGCATGCAATAGACCGGGTGGGGGTTGTCCTGGGTTTCTTTGGTATCACACCCCCCACTGAGGTAAAGCGTGGTGATCCCTGCGAAGATCCGGTGGATACATTTGTGTCTGTAATCTTTGAGCACCGGCACGCTTTCATCGCACTATCATAATACGGGGAGCTGCCCTGATCACAGGGGAGCTGGGAGCAGTCAGGGGGGCATTGGCAGGACCCATCCGTCTGGTATGTCGCTGCACTTCCATCAGGGCAGGTGTTCTGACAGGCACAATAGTAATTATGGGTCGTCGGATCCTGCGTCCGTACTGCATCTCCGTTGCAGTCTATCCATTTCGGGCACCGGCACATGTTGAGCGTTGTATCGTAATAGGGGGTGGTGCCATGACCACACTGCTGGGTGCAGACCTTGGGGGCATTATTACAGACCCCGCCAACACAGGGTGTGGACTGCGGGGTAACCTTCACTACCAGGGTAAACCGCGGGGTAATCTTTGGGGCTGCAACGCCCACCCAGGTGCATTTACAGGTCTGGTCAACCGGGTCACCCGATGCCTGGTAGCCGATCCCGCATTTACATTCACTTGCGGATTGTGACCCCCCGGAGGCAGAGGACCCGCCGGATGTCGAAGACCCTCCCGTTGGTGAAATGACAGAGCCTGGAATTTCAATCGGTGTACTGATAAGGGCTGCTACGTTGGGGTTCGATAAGTATGCTCCGAAGCCCGGATTCGAACCACTTGTCCCGGAACCTGACCCGCTGGTCCCCGAACTCCCGGTATTGCCGGTTATCAGCCCGCTGGGCGAGGAAGGGATGGATGGGGGGTTACTTGGCAGGTTGATGTTCAAACCGCTGGCGCAGGTAACAACGAGCACTACTGTCATCATCATTGCAACAAGAAATAGCAGAGAGGGTTTCCGAATGGTCATCACACTCCGTGGTTTTGCGAATGCTATTGATCAGCTTTGTTGCTAATAAAGTGAGCGCATCTATTCGATCCTGCGTGCCGGGCGATGAGGAAACTGGTGGTCGGATATGGCCAGGGACACCCTCTCCCAGGGGGAGAAACCCGAGCCCTCGCTCACAGGAAAATCTCAATTTAAGCCCTGTATGGACGGACTCCGAAGTCATCGGAACCTGGTCCTACCACCCGATCGAGTACGTGGAGTAGATCATCACGAACGAGATGATGGCGATGATGACCCCGGCCTTCGTCGTATTGAGGTTGAGCTGTTTCGCCCAGATGACGGCGATGGCGGCGAGCATGATGATGGAGACCGAGTGGGAGACGAACACCGCCCACCTGACCGTGTTGAAGATGAAGTAGGGGGCCATAACCGGGAAGACAAGGACGAAATCGATGATAACGGTGGCGAGGGCCGCGTACCAGTCCTCGCGGGACGGGGGGTACCGCTGCCTGGGCACGGGCTTTCCGGCCCCGATCAGGTCGACCACGGTGGCCTGCCCGGCCCCGTCCAGGTTCTCGACGATGGTACCCTGGAGGGCCCGGGAGACCGCTTCCC
>CASGHA010000138.1 GCA_949319355.1 uncultured Methanospirillaceae archaeon
CCATGATGGTCTGGGGGTTGCTAGAGTCCTCCAGGAGGCGTTCCATGTCGACGATGTTTTTCATCTTTTCAAGGAAGAAAGGCGTTATTTTCGTGAGGGTATGGACCTCTTCGAGGGACATCCCCATCCGGAGAGCGGTGAAGAGCGTGTGGAACCGTTCATCGGTTGGCCGGCTCAGGATCATCCTGACCTCTGACTCGCTTGTGTGGTTGGTGACGTCGGTATCAAGCGACCTGAGTGCCTTCTTGAACCCTTCCTCGATACAGCGGCCTATAGCCATCACTTCACCCGTGCTCTTCATGGCTGTAGTCAGCGTCCTGTCCGCCTTCTTGAACTTGTCGAACGGCCAGCGCGGGACTTTCACCACAACGTAATCTATGGAGGGCTCGAAGGATGCGGGAGTACATCCGGTGACCGTATTGGTGATCTCGTCGAGATGCAGTCCGATGGCGATCTTTGCCGCGACACGTGCAATCGGATATCCGGTCGCCTTCGAGGCAAGCGCCGACGACCTTGAAACCCTGGGGTTTACCTCGATTACCCGGTAGTCCCCGTCCCTGAACGCGAACTGGATGTTACAGCCTCCCTGGACGTTCAGCGCCCGGATGATCTTCAGGGCGGCATTCCGGAGGACATGGAACTCGTCGTCCCGGAGCGTCAGGATAGGTGCCACCACGACACTTTCGCCGGTGTGGATCCCCATGGGGTCGACGTTCTCCATCCCGCATATGATGATGCAGGTGTCAGCCGCGTCCCGCATCACCTCGAACTCGATCTCCTTCCACCCCGCGACACTTTCCTCAACGAGGACCTGGTGGATACGTGAACGGGAAAGCCCCAGTTCTACGATCCTTTTGAGTTCTTCGGGATTTCCTGCGATACCCCCGCCGGCTCCGCCCAGGGTGTAGGCCGGCCTGATGATGGCCGGGAAACCGACCGTCCTGATGACCTCTCCGATCTGTGCGGTACTGGTGACGATGATGCTCTTGGGCACCGGTTCCCCGATCTGGTACATCAGGGCACGGAACTTCTCCCGGTCCTCTCCCTGGTAGATTGCTTCGAGCGGTGTCCCAAGGATCTCCACATCTTCAAGAGCGCCCATCTCAGCGAGTTCGGCGGTCATGTTGAGGCCGGTCTGACCCCCCATGCCGGAAAGGATCCCGTCGGGCTTCTCCTTCTCAATGATCTTTGCGATGATCTCGGAGCGGATCGGCTCAATATAAATCCGGTCGGCCATCCCTGGATCGGTCTGGATGGTGGCAGGATTTGAGTTGACGAGGACAACCTCGACCCCTTCCTCGCGGAGGGCCCTGCAGGCCTGTGACCCCGAAAAATCAAATTCCGCAGCCTGGCCGATCTGGATTGGCCCCGACCCGATGAGCAGGACCTTTTTGATATTCGCCTTTTTCGGCATGTTATGGGATCCTCCCGAACATATTGTCAAAGAAGGGTTTTTCTGTATCATGTGGGCCAGCATGGGCCTCCGGGTGGAACTGGACACAGGTCATGTTCAGGTACCGGTCCTCGAACCCTTCGACCGATCCGTCATTCAGGTTAATATAGGTGACTTTTGCACCTTCGGGAAGGCTTTCCGCATCAACGGCAAATCCGTGGTTCTGGGTCGTAATCGCCACCGTACCGTCCGTGTTCCTAACTGGCTGGTTCGCTCCCCGGTGGCCGAACTTCATCTTGTAGGTACGGCCCCCCAGGGCCAGAGCACTGATCTGTATGCCCATGCAGATACCGAATACAGGGAGCTGCCCGGCAAGCTCGCTCACGGTCCTGACCGCTTCAACCGCCCGTTCGGGGTCTCCTGGGCCGTTACTGATAAAGAGGGCGTCAGGCCTGTGTGCCAGTATCTCATCTGCCCGGGTGTTGAAGGGATAGACCCGTATATCAGAGCCTCGTGAGAGGAGGCTCAGAACGATGTTTTTCTTAATGCCGAGGTCGATGACTGCGACTTTCTTTCCCTTGCCAGGTATATGGTAGGCCTCCGGGCAGGAAACCGTCGGGATGAGGTCCTCGGTGGAGATGTCGGGAGCTGCGCGTGCAAGTCTGACCGCCTCCTCACGATCATCGCTCCCGGTGACGAGGGCGGCCCGGAGAGTCCCGTGCTCTCGTGTCTTTATGGTAAGCTTCCGGGTGTCCACGCCGGTCATACCCGGAATGCCCTCTGATTCAAAAAATGTGGCAATATCAGGCTGTACTGTCGGCCTGTTACAAAGTTCCCGGGTTATGCACCCGCCTGCCCAAACTCTTTTTGCCTGGAAGTTCTTCCTGTCAACGCCGTAGTTACCGATCAGGGGAAAGGTAAACATCAGTATCTGGCCGTTGTAGCTCGGATCGGTCAGTGCCTCCATATAACCGCCCATCTGGGTCGAGAAGACCAGTTCCCCGACAGACGTCCCTTCCGCTCCAAAACCCGTGCCGACCACCGAGGTTCCGTCTTCCAGACCCAGTACCGCCTTCATGATGTCCAATACTGATGGGTGATAAACCGTAATAACGGTAATGGGATGAGGGTAAAACCGCAGAAGAAAACCAGTATTGCCATAGAGCAGGCGTCAGTACGTATTGAGGATCCGGTATGAGGTGTGGGTTGTATGGAATCATGAATACCCGGGCTCAACCATTCCCGGCGAGCGGGAAACCAGGAGAAGGTGCGGGACTCCCAGGTCCGTCATATAAACAATCCTTCAATTTCTCTGTGGCTCGTCGCCTGTAAAAATAAGGGGAAATACGTGCTGAATTTAGTTTTACCCAAAGTATAAACCTGAAAAAAAGAAACGGATATGGCATGGGTGCTCCGCGAAAGGTCTTCTTCACCAAAGGAGTAGGGATGCACAAGGACCGTCTCGCCTCGTTCGAGCTGGCGCTCAGACAGGCGGGTATCGAGAAGTACAACCTTGTGTACGTGTCAAGCATCCTTCCTCCGAATATCCTGCGGGTATCTGTGGAGGAGGGTATTGCCGAGTTACAGGCAGGAGAAATCGTCCACTGCGTGATGGCCAAGATCGATACCAATGAGCCCAACCGTCTCATATCCGCGGCGATAGGAATTGCAGTACCGAAGGAACAGGACGCATACGGCTATCTCTCAGAACACCACGCCTATGGTGAGACCCGGGATATCTCGGGTGAGTACGCTGAAGACCTTGCTGCCACCATGCTTGCGACGACCCTTGGGATAGAGTTCGACCTGAACGCGGCGTGGCAGGAACGCGAGCAGATTTACAAGGCAAGCGGCAAGATCATCACGACCACGAATACCTGCCAGTCAGCAGCGGGTGATCCTGGCGGAAAATGGACGACGGCGATAGCTGCAGCCGTTTTTATCGATTAACCTTTTTAGGAACCTGGGTATCAGGCCGGGAGCCGGAAGACCGGCAATGGATTCAGCACAATTCGGTTCAGGATTTACCTGCAACCCGGTTGTTGTTATCAGGATCCCTATATCTCGATCTGGGAGGAATCACCTCTCCGGATCATGAGCCTGCCTTTTTCAGCGGGAAAATAACTGATGGTACGTCCTACCGTTCCGCCAACGTCTTCGGCAATGACAGGGATCCCCTTTTCCTTCAGTTTCTCCCTGACAGCAGAGATGTTACGTTCCCCGATATTGAGGGTTCCTGAAAAAGTCTTGAACATCGATGCTCCACCA
>CASGHA010000139.1 GCA_949319355.1 uncultured Methanospirillaceae archaeon
GCCACCAGGACAGGAAGGCCGATAGTGATGCCCTGTATGCCGAAGGCGTGGAACTGGTCAGGAGACGTCACCTGTCCTTGGCGATGGAGAAGTTCGATGAGGCCCTCCTCCTTGACCCGGGAAATGCCGCGTCCTGGAACGCCAAAGCCGTCGTCCTTGACCTTCAGGGTGACACCCTTCACGCATTCCAGTGTGTCCGGAATGCTTTGAGGATATCTCCTGATAACCGGAAATACCTGGGCAATTACCGGGCCCTTGAGAGAAAGGTACAAAGGGGGGCCGGTCCGGAGCCAGGAAGTGCCCGGGATATGGAGGGGCACCGCGACGATTATCCCGATGCGGCCCCTCCCGGCGAAAGAACCTCCCGGGGGGACGGCTCTGGGAGACGCCTCCTGAAAGCGGTTGTTGTTGCAGGGTTCATCATCCTCCTGCTCTGCTCGGTGTTTTTTGCTTTCCTGTCGTACCCGCCCGGGGTACCACCTGCTCACTCCGTACCCGGGGCTCAGGAGACTATCAGGCCGTCCGGAACAGCGGTTGCGACCCCTGCACCGGGCCGTCTGCCGACACCGGAGACGCAGGTAACCGTTCCGGAAATAACACGGATACCGGCCCTTTCAACCGGGAACGGCGGCATACAGCGGGAGTTTGAATACGTCCTGCGGGGAAAAAAGGACACGATACCGTTCTTTCTCGACAACATGACCTACCTGTCTATGAAATCGCTTGACCCCTACGTCTATGCCAGCGAAGAAAACGGTTTTGCGAAGTTTATCGAAAACCCTGAACAGGACACGGCACTCCAGCCGCTCGTCGCGGCCATCCGGAACCGGACACCGGTCAGGGACGACCAGGCGAGGATCGCGGTCAGTCTCGTCCAGAACATCCCGTACGATTACGACCTCCTCGCGTCGAAATCTCCGCGGGTCCGCTACCCGTACATGGTCCTCTTCAACGACCGGGGGATCTGCTCGGAAAAATCCCTCCTGACCGCCTGCCTGTTAAAGGAACTGGGGTACGGGGTCGTGCTCTTCCGCTTCGACACGGAGAGCCACATGGCGGTCGGGGTCAGGTCACCGGTGGAGTATTCGTATGGCGGTACCGGATACGCCTTTATCGAGACGACCACCCCCACGATCCTCACCGATGACCAGGAGGAGTATATCGGGGCGGGGCGGCTGACCTCCACGCCCGAAGTGGTCCCGGTATCGGACGGAGAATCGTTTTCCAGCATCTCCGAGGAGTACCAGGACAGGAACGAGTGGATCGCGATCATGGAGAAGTCGAGGTTGAACAACAACTCCCTTGACCCGGCTTCCTATGCTTCATGGAAACGGCTTGTCGTAAAGTACGGGATCCAGGTCGGACGGTCGCGGGACCAGGACACGCCGCTGGTCGATGTCGGGGACAGCTCCGTGGCGACCCCGTATGCCGGACACGGGGACCAGGCTGATACCCTGCTTGTCAACGCAGCCGACAGGGAGTTCCTCGACCGGGTATTTGGAAAAAAGAACAACGGCTATATCAGTGCCATCAGCCACGACTACAACTGGGCCCTCGAAACGCTCAGGAACAGGAACTATGACCAGTCGAAAGTGTTCCTCGACAAGCTCGACGAAGACTGCGATGAGGCCCTGAAGACCGGTTCCCTTGAGGTAAGTCCCGGCCTGGCCGGTCAGCGGGACGAGTTCGTCTCTGCCGTGCGGACCATCAGGAAAGGCTCGTCCGACCTGTACAAGGCGGTCAATGCCTACAGTTACGGCTCTGACTCGGACGATTACTTTTCCTCGGCTCGTGAAGAACTCTCAGACGGGTTTTCACGGCTGAACGATTTCGTCCTGGAAATGGACCATCTGGGGTATATCAGGCTGGCCTGATGCCGGCAGAGAGGAAAAGGTCAAAAAGGGTGAAGAGCCCTGCGCAATCAGGTCCCGCCGCACAGCTTCCCTGCACGAGAAGGCCGGTTATTGCAGGCCAAAAATCACGTTTCTTTCTCGGCGTAATAGAACTGGCACTTGGGTGCATCGTTCCCAAAATAGCCTATGCACCTGTCGCGATGGTCTGCCGTACACTGGTTCCTGCAGAAATCGTTCAGGAATTTTGATGAAATGAACGCCATCGCATTGCAGAGGATACTCCTCGCATTCGCCAGCTCGACGTAATCGGTGTCCGTAAGGTTTTCCTTGTTCGAGATCTTCACACACAGGCGGTGCACGACCGCGGCATGCTCCTCGAGATCAATCATCAGGTCTTCTATCGACTGTTCCTCTGTTTTCATGTGACAACCCACCAGACAGGTTCGGACAGCCATCCCCCTGACCGTTCATGGCAGACCGGTCAGGGAAGGGCAGGCCGGGTATCCTGATATGCGGGCACAGGCCGGCTGGTACCGGCCATATGCCGGGAACTGCCCTGGGAAGACCCTGCTTCTATCGAAGGCCCCTGTAAAGACCGCGACTTCCTGGCAGGAGTCGTCTGGCCAGGTAACCGGGACTTGTGCCCTGATGAGAACCCTATACGAAGAATCGATAAACCGCTACAAATAATTTGCCATTTTCATGTCCACATTCCCGGAGCCAGACCATACCTGCATCAGGGAACGTGGGTGCCGGCTATCACTCTAAAAAGGGTTATCCTGTTACCGCAACCGACGGCTGGGCGGAAGCATAGGAACCGACCTCGCGCCCCTGTTCAAGGCAGGAGGCTATTTTCTGGCATTTTTCGCTCTCCTGTCCCCGCCCTGACTGGCGCAGGGCGATTCCCCGGTTGAACCAGGCCTCGGCATGGAACGGGTCTATCTGGATCGCCTTTTCATAACATGCCAGCGCCTCGGTGACCCTGTTGAGCCCTTCGAGGGCCATTCCCTTACTGTTCCAGAAGCAGGCAAAGTCTGGCACAGCCTGGATCAGCTGGTCATAGTACTCCAAAGCCTGCTGGAATTGTCCATTGCCCGTTAGTTCATTCGCCTGGTGGAGCGTGAAGTCCACGCCGGGCGGCATTACATGCATTGTTGCGTCCGTGTCAAGAGTCATTGTCTTTACCCCCCATTCGGGAGCAATGTCAAAGCCCCCGTGATTACCCTGTGAAGGCACTTCTTCAAAGGACAATTTACCAGTTATCTGCCCGTATAATAGATATTTGCCAAGCAGGTCTGCACGGCGGCTATGCACGGCATACCGTACGGGAGGTGGGATACGGCCCCAGGTCCACCATGAAATTAAGGTAGAACCAAGCCGGTCAAGGGAGCCATGTCAGGAGGCTGGAAACGGGTAATGGCAGGATCTCCATGGGGATCCGCTGGAGAATAAGGCCCTGCCGGACCTGCCAGAAAACGAAATAATCCACTATCATGCGCCCTTCCGGATAGCTGATATAAACTTTTTCGAAAGCCTTAAACTCCAGACGCTGATAGTATGTTTCCTAATCGTGGCGTGAATGACATGAACGCACTTCGACGCATGGTACTGACGGTGGCCCTGGTTGTCCTCGTTATCGCGGGCATTGCGGCCGTATCCGTTTCCGGGTCAAGTAAAGGCGATCCCTCTGGTACAGAGGTCACCGTACCCGGGTATGACAGGAACGCGGCCCCGGGGGACACCTCCGGCCTCCAGAAAGAGGAAGAGGCGGTCTCCCAGCAGAAGTCCTCCTGGAAAGGTCAGCCAACGGTCATCACGGGCACCGGTTCGATGAAATACCGGACACGGCTCGTGCTCCTTGGAACGACAGGCGGAATCGCCTACTGGCCGGCCACCACGCGTGCGACCTCCTCTTCGGCCCTGGTCGTCGGTGACACCATCTACATTGTCGATATGGGCCAGGGGTCAACCTACCGGCTGTCCGAAGCGTTCAACACCGGGACGTTTGTGAACACTCCGGGTGGAAAAATCGAGGATGGCTCGCCTACGTTCCTGAAAAACGTCAAGGCGCTCTTCCTCACGCACCTGCACCAGGACCACACCGCAGATTACCCGAACTTCCTCATGAACGGTCCCGGCGCGAACCTCGGATGGGTCATCGACCCCAATACGGGACAGGCGAAGTACGTCCCGCTGCAGGTCTTCGGACCTCCGAACCGGGGCCAGCTGGAGGATGACAAGACCAACTACACCGGGACCATCGTCTACACTGATAGTTCCGACCCGGAACTCATCACCTCAACACCTGGGACCCGGCAGATGACGGCCCTCATCATGCAGGCCTTCGCCCAGACCGTCAACGACATGACGCTTGACAACGGGTACCCTGATTTCACGAAGGTCGTAAAAGTCACGGAGATCGGCGGGACACAACCAGGGGACATCCCTCTGCCGGTCCCGGTCCCTGACCCTAACAATGACACCTGCCCGGCCATGGACCCGTTCGAGGTCTACCGCGATGACCAGGTCAGGGTCACCTGCACCCTGGTCGACCACCACCAGGTGTTCCCTGCCTTTGCATACCGGTTCGACACGGCCGACGGATCGGTCACGTTCTCCGGTGATACCGGGAAGAACACGAAAGGGAACCTTCAGAAGCTGGCAAACGGGTCTGATGTCCTCGTGCACGAAGTCATCGACCGGGCATGGATCAACAAGAAGTTCGGGAACCCGGCGAACGGCACCCGCATGTATGCCTTAAAAGAGCACATGCTCAACTCTCATACCACGATCGACGAGGTCGGACAGGTCGCCACCGACTGTAACGTGAACACCCTCATCCTGTACCATCTCGTCCCTGGCAATACCCCGAACGGCCACCTGATCGAGGCGAAGAAGAACCTGACCGGGAAGCTGATCATCGGCGAGGACCTGATGCAGATCGGCATAGGCAGGCCGAAACAGGGCTGAAGGTCCCCGGGGCGACAGCTGGCGGGAATATTTTCCCCCCCTTTCCCCTGTCCATTTCTTCCGCAACGGAACCCTTCTTCAGGGCCCGCCGTCCTTTCCCACTACGTCAAGGAGGATACGGGCCAGTTCGCCAGGATGAGTCGGCTGGCAGATATGGTCCGCCGGCAGGTCCAAAAGCGTCCACCTCTCCCGGTCCCTGGCGATCCTGTCCAGGCAGATAGTGATGAAACCGGCAAGTCCGCTTTTTGTGCAGCGGATGAAGACCTTCTCCAGGGGCTGTACTTTTTCCTGGTCAAACCGGAGTTGATCGACGTACGCCATTGCGGGTTCCAGCCCAGGGATGGAGGCCAGGGGGTCCTGTCCGCTCTGGGCCAGGAGGTCGAAGAGCGACTCCCCGGGTTCCGGCACGGCTGCATCAAGGTACACGAGCCTGCGGATGGCCTCCGGTACGAGGGAGGCGACGCCGGTAATGACCATCCCGCCATAACTGTGCCCCACGAGTGTGATGTCTTTGAGGTTATGTCCCGCGATGAGCAGACAGACCTGTTCGATATGGCCGTGCAGGTTACAGTTGTGCTCGTCGATGAGGGTCGGTGCGAAGGTCGTGTGGCCGTTCGCCCGGAGCTCCGGGGTAACGGTTTCCCAGACTCTTCCCCCGAGCCTGCCGTTCGCCGTGTGGACAGGAGGGCCCCGGGTCAGGCGGTTCCAGGTCTCAGTTGAGACATCACCGCCGTGAACGAATACGAAGACCGCCATGAAGGACTCTCCATGATTTCTCCTTGCAGAGGTGAATACCCTGCCGGTCTCTTGGTCACACAGGGCCGACCTGTTAACCTTGCAGTGCGGTCCTGTCCTTTTCATGCTCCTCTTTTAAGCCCGGGAACCAGGCCAGTTACAAGGGTTTCTGCCATGACTTGCAGCCTTGATGGCAGTTCACAGGATGATTTAGTATCGTTCGTCTCGATTGTGAAAGGAACTTCCCGGGGCTGAAAGAGAGCAAGCCTGAAAATTGGATAATCAAAATTGAGCGAATATTTGAGAGTACTAATCCTTCGTCCTTTAAGAAAAGTATTTATGGGAGAGAATATTTACTATGGCAGCTGCTGTCAGTTTTGAAAAAAAGAAAATAGTGTTTGACAAGGCGCATAAGGGAGAGGTGACCATCAGGAATAATTCTCACGAACCTCTCTCGATATGCCTGGATATCCTTGGAAACGCCGCCTTCAGGATCGAGAAGCAGGACATGCTGGTTAACCTGAAACCCGGCCAGGTCCATGCGATACCGGTTGAGTTCGTTCCGAAAACCGGAAAGGGATGGCCGATAGCGAGAAGTGTCAGGTATGAAGCTCTCGTCAGGGTCTGGAACCAGTCCAGGACCCACCTGATCGATACGGCGGTCATCCGGGGTACGGGTCCCGCGTTCGTTCCTGTCCTTCATTGTCTTACGAAAGATATCAAACCGTTTAAAAAAGAGATTAGCCGGAGTCCACCCGCGATTTCCCTGGAAACCGTTATTCCAGGGACGGGTATCTCAGCGAACACCGATACCGTCGAGGTCAATTGGAGCGTGGATGGGGCGGACGAGATACGTATCGGCCAGGGTGGTCCTGGTGGAGAGGTCCTTCCTGACAATACGGTTACGGACTGGGGAAGCTGGTCCGGGCCTCCTGCATCATCTGACCATGGATCCTTCACCTACACTCCGGGAGGCACGATTTCTGCCGAGGTCTATGCCAGTAATGCGGACGGATATACCTCAAAAACGGAAGTAATCTATCAGACGGCCGATTTTGGGTATCACTCCTCGCGGACCCCGGCCGGGGGTTCCATCTACGAAAGTGAACTGAGCCAGGTCAGGAGGTACCTGGAGCAGGCAGAGAGTGCGATAAGAACCGATCGGCTGGTGCAACTTGCTGACTTCATTGAACGTTGGAATGCAGTTGCTCCCCCGGGATACCAGGTCCCGGCACTGGATGACATGGCATATCTTTCCGGTGCGGTGGGATCCGGTACCCTCGCCGATGACATGCTTGCGGCGATGCAGTCGCTGTTAATCTATCTCAAGCCCTAGACCCTCCCCAGGGGATACCGGCCTGGGACTATCACGGACCCCTCGTTCCATACCCTCTGCGAGGAGTATGCCTGTAACGGTCACACCTGTACTGCCGTTGGAAAAACGATCTGGCATGATGCACATCCCGAACGCAGCTGGCTGGGTATCTGTCTCGAGATTGGAGCAGACGACC
>CASGHA010000140.1 GCA_949319355.1 uncultured Methanospirillaceae archaeon
TGGCCGCCCTTGTGCAATTGTTCTGCAAGCCGGTCAAGTTCGCCAAAGAATGACTCCACATCAACAATCCGGTTGACCGGGGTGACCCCGTCCTTGGCGACGAAGACATAGGTCGCAGCTCCACAGTGCTGGTGGGCAGTGAACCTGATCTGGGGCTTTCCCGTGTAGGCTTCGACGAAATCGGAGAATGGGACGACACAGGGAACCGGGTAGAAGTCATCCTTCTTCAGGCTTCCCTCGGTCTGCAGTTCGATGTCCTCCAGGAGCTCAGGGATGGTGATACGTTCCCGCTTGACATCGTCAGCACTGGCAGCCCCGGTAAAGGCGATCGGCTGGAAGTTGATCCCCCTGACCGTTGAGATATGGTCAGCGGCAAACCGTATGATATCCCCTATCTCATGGTCATTTCTCCCCTTGATCACCGTTGGGACAAGTACCATGCCGAGACCCGCCCTGTCGCAGTTCTCCACTGCTTTTAAGCTGTGCTCAAGGATGTGGTTGGTCGAACTCGTGACACCGTCGAAGTGGAGATACACGGTCGAAAGCCCTGCCTCCTTGAGAGACCTGGCCAGTTCGGGATCCCGTGCCAGCTTGATGCCGTTCGTTGCCATCTGGACCTGGCTGAAACCGAGTTCCCTGGCTTTCCTGATAATCTCGATGAGGTCCTTCCTCATCGTCGGTTCCCCGCCTGAAAACTGGACTGCAGGGGCCGGCACCGGTTTCTGTCCCCTGAGAATTTTCATCATTTCGATGATATCGTCAAAGGACGGCTCATATACGAACCCACATGCCCGGGCATTGGCAAAACAAAAGTCGCAGTTCAGGTTGCACCGGTTCGTCAGGTCGATATTCGCAAGGAGAGTCGAAGACCGGTGGCCTGAGCAGAGACCACAGCCATCGGGACAGTTTTCAGGAGGAGAATCACTCTGGGGGTTTTCGATACCCGACCCGATCTTCTCGTACTGGTCGAAACGTCTGTACATCCGGCTGTCGGACCAGTAGATATCCTTCGATCCACCATGCTCCTGGCAGCGGCGCACTATGAAGACGCTGCCCTCTTCATCAACCAGGTCGGCCTCTACGACGGTATTGCAGACAGGGCACAAGCTCTTTGTCTTTTTGATCAACATACTTCCTTCCGCCGCTTCTTTATTAGATGTATTACTTCGATACCTTAAAGTTTATATCTGCTCTTTAATAGTGATACGGGTGTGCAGCAGTGTTAAACCTTGATTTTATCTTAATTACTCTGTTTTCTGCACTCTGGATAATGCTTCCCGCGTATGTCCCGAACCCTGTCGCAGCCGCAACCGGTGGAGGAGCGCCGATAGATTTCGGGAGGGACTGGAGGGACAAAAAGCGCATCTTCGGCGACGGAAAGACATGGCGAGGCTTTATCGTGGGAGTCCTGGCAGGAGTGCTGGTCGGTGCCGTACAGATCCTCGTCGCCGGCGTTGGTTTTTTTTCAGCCCTGCCCCACATGGAACCTTTGCCCGTTGTCCTTCTGGCCGCGGGGGCACTCCTCGGTGACCTGGTGAAAAGCTTCTTCAAGCGTCGTCTGGGAAAGGAGCGGGGAGCTTCGTGGCCGATATTTGACCAGTATGACCTCGTTGCCGGCTCGCTTGTCCTTGTAGCGGTTTTCGACCCCGCATGGACGTTTGGGGCAATAACTCCCGCGGTCCTCATAGCAATCCTCATTCTCACCCCCATCCTGCACAGGGCAGTGAATATCATCGGATATGTCGCCGGAGTCAAGGATGTGCCATGGTAACTGAACTCGCTCAGTTTCTTCTCGACCACAGGGCAATCGAAGAAGGTGATTTCACTCTTGCCTCCGGGAAAAAAAGCAGGTTTTACGTCGATGTCAAAACAGCAGCCACAAGCCCTGTTTTTCTCAGAAGGATAGCGGACGAGGTCGTCTCACGTATATCCTTCGATACCGTCGCAGGAGTTGCCGTAGGAGGTGTTCCCCTCGCGGTTGCGGTTTCGCTTGCCTCCGGTCGTCGATACGCCATCATCCGTGCAGGTGAAAAGACACACGGAAAAGCAGGAGTGATTATCGGAGACGTGGCCGGTAAACGTGTTCTCCTGGTTGAGGACGTTACTACGTCTGGTGGATCAGCCCTCTATGGTATCCGTGCCCTTCGGGCAGCGGGTGCCGAAATAACCCACGTTGCCGTCGTGGTCGACAGGGAGGAGGGTGCACGTGAACTACTGGAGAAAGAGGGTATAACACTTCTTCCCCTCGTGACAATCGGTGAGATCCTGCCATACGGGTCAGGTTTATCGGATTAAGAAACGCTAGTGGTATGGCAATGAAGGTGCTGGTCATCGGAGGAGGGGGCCGAGAGCACGCCGTTGTGCAGGCCCTTAAACGGAGTGCGGATACATCGGTTTATGCGGTGATGGGCAGAAAAAATCCGGGAATCTCCCGTGTTGCCGAAAAGATCCACCTATGTAATGAAACCGACAAGGAGGAGATTGCACGGTTTGCATGCACAGAAGGCGTAGACTACGCCGTCGTCGGACCTGAAGCCCCTCTTGAGGCAGGCGTTGTCGACCATCTCGAGGACCGGGGGATAGGGTGTGTCGGCCCGTTCCGGGCTTCAGCAAGGCTTGAAACAGACAAAGGGTTCTGCAGGATGCTGATGGACCAGCACGGGATAGCGGGGTGTCCCCTTTATCGTGTGTTCTACCGGGCCGGGGATGCAATAGATTTTATCAACGGACATGTGGGTGACCTGGCTATCAAACCCATTGGCCTCACCGGAGGCAAGGGTGTCAGGATCATGGGTGAACAGGTCGACAGGGCAGGTGCGATATCCTATGTCAGGGAACTAGGTGGCAACGTAATCCTCGAGGAACGGATGATTGGGGAGGAGTTTACTCTGCAGGCTTTTGTCGATGGCCAGCACCTGGTCCCGATGCCCCTTGTCCAGGACCATAAAAGGGCCTATACGGGTGATATTGGTCCGAATACCGGAGGTATGGGGTCATATACGATGCCCGACCATATGTTGCCATTTGTCCCGGCCCCGGATTACGAAAAGGCGCTTGCGATAATGAAGGACGCGGTGTCCGCCATGAAAAGGCTGGGACAACCATACCGGGGGATCCTGTACGGCCAGTTCATGAACACGGCGACTGGACCGATGGTGGTTGAGTTCAATGCACGGTTTGGGGACCCTGAGGCGATGAACGTCCTGTCGATATTATCCTCAGACATGGGTGAAGTCGTTGCGTCCATTGTAGATGGCACCCTTTCCTCATCCAGGGTAACATTCGAGCCCCTGGCAACTGTCTGCAAGTATCTTGTCCCTGAGGGATATCCCGAAAAACCTGAAGCCGGGGCCCGGATCAGCGTCGGTGACCCCGGAAATGCCCTGCTCTATTATGCAAATGTTGATGAGCGGGACGGTTCACTCTATACCCAGACCTCACGGACCCTCGCATTCGTAGGGATCGGGGAAACCCTTCCGGAAGCTGAAGCCATGGCGGAGAAAGCCGCCTCGAAGGTAACCGGTAAAGTCAGGTACCGGAGTGATATCGGAACGGACGCCCTCCTCCAGCGTCGGATAGATCACATGAAGGAGATTAGATGAAGAAGGATTTTCTCTCCATCCTCGATATCGACAAAGATGAGCTGGCCGGGCTGATATCAGAGGCCAGGAACCTCAAGGACCTGCGGAGCCGGCGGGTCGCCCACCCGAAACTCACCGGTGCATGTATCGCCCTCATCTTTGAAAAGGCTTCAACGAGAACCAGGATCTCATTCGAGGCCGGTATCCGTGACCTTGGCGGGCATGCGATATTTCTTACCACCAAGGACATGCAGCTCGGCCGCGGGGAGGAGATCCGGGATACCGCCAGGGTAGCATCCCGGTACGTATCGGGTGTTATGATCCGTGCATACCGACACGAAACTATTGAGGACTATGCACGGTATTCAACCATCCCCATAATAAACGGTTTATCCGACAAGGAACACCCCTGCCAGCTCCTTGCCGACATCATGACGATTACCGAGGAGTTCGGGACAACGGAGGGTATCCGGGTGGCCTGGATCGGGGACGGCAATAATGTATGTCGCTCCCTTGTGCTTTCATCAGCTATGACCGGGATGAAGATATCGGTTGCGAGTCCGGACGGATATGAGCTTCCTGCAGATGTCGTCGAAAGGGCCATACAGCTTGGAGGCGATGTCACCCTGGTCCACGACCCTGCGCGTGCGGTCGATGGTACCGATGTTGTCATGACCGACACCTGGGTCTCAATGGGTGATGAAAAAGAGAAGGAAGCGAGAAAATCTGCATTCAATGGCTATTCAGTCACCGGGGCCCTCCTCGCAAAGGCGAAACCCGGAGCTATCGTGATGCACTGCCTCCCTGCTCACCGGGGTGAGGAGATCGATGACGATGTCATCGAAGGGATCCAGTCCAGGGTTTTTGTGGAGGCTGAAAACCGTCTTCATGTCCAGAAAGCGCTCCTTGTCAGGTTACTCCAGCCCAGGTTCACCTCCTGAAAAACCACTCTGCAAAAACCGGCCCCTGGCCGGACATGGTCTTTTTTAAAAATGGTGAAGGAGTTTATTCGCCGATGTATGCCTTTACAAGGCGTCTGAGCTCCTGTTCGACCTCGAGCATGGTTTCCTTCTTCCCCCTGAAGGCAAGGAGGTTCCGCTCAATGCCGTCCATGTTGGCAAAATCGAGTTTCGTCAGTCTGTCAACGACACGTACCTCATAGCGGGCCGCAATGTCTTCAATGATCCCCCGTGGCACACCGGGCGGTATCACGAGATCATAGGTCTGTTCGTTTGACTCCTGGCAGGTTTCACTGTTCTCATCGGATGCTGACATCGTATGACTCCGGTTATTTTCCTACTGCAATGCGCCGCGCCATAATGCATGGCCCGCCTCTCACGCCGCCAATGGGTTGCTTAGGCTTTCCAAGTGAGTTCATGCACCTTCCCATGAGGGCCGCCCCCCTTGCAAGCCCGTCATCGACGAACACGAGGTGGTCATTCGGCTTGTCAAACAGTTTGCGCTCTCTAATCCCTTCAAGGATATACTCGGGTTTCCTCCCTGAGATCGCTGCACGACCCGTAAAGCCGATGGAGCTGTTCGGGAAAACAAGGCCTTTTTCCACGGCGACATCTACCAGCCTGAGTGCCATTTTCGCACAGACCCGGTCAACAACTTCATTCAAAAATCCAAGGGAATACTCCCTGTGGATTTCGGCACCGACTTCCATGAGGGCAGGGAGCCCGTCTCCGTTGACGCCTGAGTCACAGCCGATCATGGCGATGCCCGACTCTGCTGCGATGGCGGCATATACCGGAACGCGTCCGAACCTGTTTCTTTCAGGCGGGACGATCCTTATGTCGATATGCTCGTGGCAGCGGTCGACGTATCGTTGGATGTCTGTTTCCTTCTGCCTGAAGGAAAATTCACCAATGACCGACTGGTCACCGAATACATCGAGTGCGGTCCCCTTTGCCTTGTCCACGATCCCTGTACCCCTGACGAGTGCATCGGGAATGGCTCCTGCAAGGCCGCAGAAATTGCCAACGGTCTTGGCGAAGGGATTTTTATCCTTCTTGTCCACATCGCTTGTGATCCGTCCGTCAAGGGTCGTACCGAAATCGATCGAAACGCATGGGTTCCTGAAATCGACCGGCGTCCACTTGGCCCCTTCCTTTATGCCGGCCATCGCGAGCTCCCCCTCCATCTCGTTTGCGACCATCTCGACGCCGGTACTCCCGACCGGGGGGACCACTCCGGCTACAGCCCCGATGAACACGACTTTGTCGGCATAGCTGAATGGTTGCAGTTTTTCAGCCTGGTTCGCCTTGGACATGGGCGGTGTCATCTTGCGTGGGGGTACACCTGCAATAAGGCACCCATTTGCCAGGGCGATGACAAAGTCACCCACCTGGTCCGGCTTGTCCATTGCCGCCACCACACCAGTCGAACGGACCACGAAGTCAAGGTCAGTTTTGATGTCGAGGTGGACCTCGTCATGGCATTCGACCAGTGTGTCTCGTACAAGCTCGGTGACCGACTCCCGGGTTAGCTCAGTCCCGTCGAGGGTCTCGCCAAATACTGACTCGCCGGGTTTTGGTTTCCTGACATCCCTGGACATCTTTACGGTCTTGTTGACAACATAAGACATCCCTGTCTCGAGGTTGACACCCGTCAGGATACATTTCGTGGTTGTATTTCCCATTTCGACAGAAGCGACGATAAAATACGGTTTGACCTTGAATTCCGGGACGTTCATGCCCGCCCCGTGGGCTATGGACGGGGGTGGCGGGCTGGAAACGATGTGGGGCTTTTCCTTAAAGAACCTTCCAAACAAGAGCTGTTCACCCGACCTGCTCTTCCATTAGACTTTATGGTGACTTATAGTAATCCATCTGTGTTTCCGGAACCGGCACGGGTCCGGATGGGACAGACCCGGGTTTGTCCTGATGAGAAAAGGAGGCCGGCCGTGCGAATGCCAGACCCGTAGAAAGAGGATGAATGGGGAAAGAACTCGTTTGGCAATGGCTCGTTACCTAATATTTAAAGGAGTATCCGGTCGAGGGCTCCGGCAAGGTGTTGCACGGCAACCCTTGCGGGCGACTGGTCAGGGATCATGGAGACCGGGGCCCCTGTGAGGTCTGCTGAGGCCACGGCAGGGTCTTCGGGAATGACCGCCAGGGGCAGCCAGTTGTCATTACCCGGAGGGATTTGATGGTCTTTCACCCGGTTGATGATAAGGTGCATCCTTTCGGCCGGCACTCCAAGGGACAGGCCGATGTCCCGGATGCGTGATGCCGTGCGCCTCCCCCTTGCCCCGGCGTCGGTTACGATGAGCAGGGCATCGGGTATCCCGATGGTCCCCCGGCTGATGTGCTCCATGCCTGCCTCGTTGTCGATGATGATGACAGGATAGGACCGTTCCAGGGCTCTCATTGCCTCAGTCAGGAGGTCGTTTGCAAAACAGTAACAGCCGGTCCCTTCAGGCCTGCCCATGGCCATGAGGTCGAAGCCTTCTGACTCGACCAGGACCTGTCTGAACCTTAAACGGATGTATTCCTTTCTTGACATACCGGGCGGGATGCTTTTCGTAAACGCCTCCTCTCTCATGGAGCCCAGGGTCTCCCTGACAGTGACACCCATGGCCTCGTGAAAGTTCGCGTTCGGGTCAGCATCGACGGCGAGGACCGGTTTCCTCCCCCATCCAATATAGGTACGGACGAGGAGGGACGCAATGGTTGTCTTCCCGGTCCCCCCCTTTCCTGAGACCGCTATGGAAAATGTCTCCTTCATGGTGCGTCCACCCGTGCCCGCCGGGAGATCTCCTGTGCTGCCGTCATGATCCGGACCGATCCCGGGACGTCGGTTGTCCTGATACCGCAGCTCGGGGTCACCAGGGACCGTGACATGAACAGGCCCGGGGAGAGAATTTCGTCAAGTTCCCTTTGTATGGCCCGGTATCGTTCATAGAGACCATCAACGGTCTCACCAGTAAACAGGCTCCATTCAGCCGGTACGATCCCCCAGGCGACAACCCCTCCTTTCTCGAGGTAGGACGCAAGCTGGTCCTTGTACAGGAGGAACTCCCTGGCATTTGCAAAGGCGTCAAATGAGATGACCGCAGGACCGAGCGACATGAGAAAGCCCCAGTCGGTGTTTGAGCAGCAGTGTATCCCGGCGGCACCGGTAAGAAGCGATGTGGCGTCTTCCCAGCCTGCCCGCACCTGCTCGCGGTCCATGGCCATGACCGATGAGCCGAGTGCTGCGAGGTAGGGCTCGTTGAACACGACAAGAGTCTCGGGAACCCCGGTCTTCTGCATTGCGTCCTCGTACCACCGTGCCCTGAGCGCGATCATCTTGGCGAGCATGTCGGCGTACTGGGCATCATAACCAACAGGGCGGCGGCCGTCGTCGACAACCTGCATCCCCATTGTCACAGGCCCGTTCACCTGGCACTTGAGGACTTTCGCTCCCGGAAGGCTTCCTGCCGTCATCACGTGGAAGGCCGAGGCATGGTCCGGAGATGCGGCGTACCGTCCAAAGGCGCCTTCGACGTAATCCAGGTAGACCTGTTCCATGGCTGGTGTAAAGTCAACGTTCCTGTCGACCAAAAGCCGGTCACCCTTGATGACCTTTCCCGGCAGAAACTCGGAATCGTTCCAGATGATCTGCTCCTTCAGACCCCGGTTCGGCAGGGTGGGAATGTACGGGAACTCCGGGTAGCAGGTGAGGACATCCTCACAGGCCTCAACCGGGTTGAGGTGCGGAAGGGAACCGATCCCTGTCGATGAACCATCGGAGAAACGGAGATTACATGGCATGAGGGGACTCCTTGCATTGTCCGGGTCCACCGGTCTTCTGGATCTTCCTGGCCTTCATGATTTCAGGGATAATCTGCTGTCCCTTTTTAAAAAACCATCTTTACTACCCCCATCTGTATCAGGGAAAGGTGTATATCGGTTGCTGAGCGATGGAGATCAGTACAGAAAAAAAGCGCTGGTGAGATTATATCAGAAACAGGTTTCCCTGGTTTTAATTTGGACTACTTTTTACCTCAGGGAAAAATATACAGGAATTCCATACATTGCACCGGGATACGGCAGGATGGTTGAAAAAACGGAGTACGAGGTCCCGGATATCCAGCCGGGATCAAGCCAAATGGCTGGTGGAGGGAAAAAAACTGTTTTTATTTATCCTGGTATAGGAAAGGGGCTCCACGCGAAGAAAATGTCCGGGGAAGAACTCTCTGGCACCAAAGAAGCAGGGACCAGCGGTCCTGCAGAGGAGTCTACCGTTGCTCCATCCGGAAAAACAGCGGGTATCGCGGGAGATAAAAAGGTCCCAGGTAGTACGCCTGATATCGAAGGAGACCAGGTGCTCACCGGTGACGAGGAAGCCACGGTCGTTACCGGTGATACCGGGGAGACCGGGACGGTAAAGGAAGAGCCTTCCGAAGCACAGCATGAGGATTCCCCGGACGAGACCTTTGTCATCGAGGTCGTCGATGAAAAGGACGCAGCAGTAACCGGGGCGGTCTTCCGTGTCGCCGTAGACGGTGGGGAAGAGAAGCAGAAGAAGACGGACGGCAGCGGGACGATGCGGGTAGTGCCGCCAGGACAGGGTGTTACTCTGAAGCTGGAGGGATGAAGATGATAGTACGCAAGGTTAACTTGGTAACTTCCTATGAGGAAGATCCCATGCGTATAGTCAGTCTATTGCAGGAAAAAGAGGTGGGGAATGGCTGAATACGGCCCGAATCCCGGCCCCCTCCCTGCAAGGGACTTCTGCAACAGCTGGGGCGAGGGAAACCCCGTACTCGGGAAAGGGGCCCTTGGAAACCCGGATAAGAAGCATATGTATTATACAGGTAACGACCGGGCAAAGCAGGTTACTACCGTCCAGACGATGCTGCAGGAGCTTGGTTATGATGTCGGCTCTTCCGGCCCTGATGGCAAGTTCGGAAACAATACCGAAAAAGCGGTCATGGCCTTCCAACAGGACCACAGGGACTGGAATGGGGAAGGTTTGAAGGTTGACGGGCTTGTCGGGCCGGAGACGGCTGATGCCCTGAACAGGATGATGGTCGGAAGGTGGTATGATCATTATTTTACTCCTTCAGAACTATCGGGAAAAACCAGGATTTTAACTGCAACCGCCGAAAAAATGAAGAGTTCGTTTGATTTAGGGATAACAAATGAACAATCCCTGCGGATTGCCCTCATGCAAAAGGATTTTAATGACTCAACTTTCCAAAAAGTAACCATTAAACTGTTAGATATTTTTACGAAGCCTCTGTCTGGTGAAGCTTACACCCTTGAAATCGATGACATGGATTTCAACCCGGTAACGGGTACTACCGATTTAAAGGGATTTCTCTCGGAAAATATCCCAGGAAACGCCAAAACTGGTAAACTGACTTTAAAACACTGTTCATTCAAACTGTATTTTCTTGACAGGTTTTTTGATCCTATTGAAGACGATACCGTGGAAGTGATGCAGTTAGGTAACTTGGGATATGGGGATCTTCCTGATCTGAGCTTAATGGGATCAGGTGATAATCAAAGATGTAAATTAAATGACTCATTTAAATGTGCAGTGATGGAATTCCAGTCAGACAACGATATCGAACCGAGCGGTGAATTTGATCCAGAAACCCGGAGAAAAATGGAGGAAATACATGGGTGATGATGAGAAGCGATGGGTGGTGAAAAACAAGAAAAATGCCATCTTTGTTCCTCCCCCGGGATATAACAAGCGTTCTCCTCCAAACTGCGAAACTGAGGAAAACCCGTTTATATGGAACTATAAATACCGTAGAGACAGCGGAATAACCGTAGGGGTCCATTGCACTTTCTTTTATGCAGGGAATGTTGGCACCCATAATAAAACTGTAAACGATGCCCAGATGAATTATATCAATACTGCACGCAATATCCTCCGGAAGCACGATATACGGTTTATTCCAAGAGTCGATACTGATGTGATATCTTTTAATGAACGTGTTAAAATCAATAATAACGCAGACTACCCTGAAGATTTGAAGAAAATAAAAACGGGAATCAATCAACGTTGGGGGATTATTAATCCGGATCAACCAAATGACGGACATTCCATCCCTGTTGTCTGGGTGCTTGTCGAAGATGCCCAGCAAAATTTAGGAGTGATAAACTGGACAGGGAAGTACGTTAGATATCCTCCAGATAATCCTTCTAATCCTGACCCCGGCCAGAATTTCATATTGCTGGATGCGGAACGAATCAACAGGGCTGACGGGGGCACCCTTCTTCATGAGATCGGTCATGGGGCATACGGTAAAACAGGCCGGATGCTGAACCACACCGAACTCGGATCGAACCACACAAACCCCCCTTTTGATATTATGAATGTGGATACCTGGGAGCGTCCGCTCCCGGGGAATGGGCGTCGTGAGGATATCAGAAAATGCCAGGTGATTCGGATAGGCGATTCACGGTATTCCTCGTAAAATCCATACAAACTAGTGAAAACCCTTGACTGTTTCCCGGGTAATCACGCCCCGTGATTCACCCCCTTTCGGATCCTGCACGCCTCGAGTGCCTTTTCGACCATCGGGAAAATGGCGAGGTCGGTGTGGGGGAGGAAGCTGCTCCTCGTGTATTCGTCCATGAATGACGGCTCGGCATTGAGCTCGATATACCCGATCTTGTAGGCGACGTCATCGAGAACCTTTCGCTTCTTCCGGTTGAGGAGAGCGATGTTTGCGCCTTCCGCTGCGCCGTTTCCGATATTCTCGATGTAGTGAAGCGGAAGCTCGGGGATGAGCCCGATTGTTACCGCGTTGTCCTTGTTAATGTAAGTCCCGAAGGCCCCGGCAAAGTAGATTGTGGTGATGTCCTGGTTACTTATCCCGGCCTGGTTCATGAGGGTGATACAGGCGGCAAGGATGCTTGCCTTGCTCATGATCAGGTTTTTAATGTCGTTCTCGGTCACGACGATGTCCTTCCCGATCCCTGTCCTTTCCGCGAACTCGACGACGAACTCGGGAAAGTGCTCTCCCTGCCGGATCCGCTCGTGGACGATTGCCGTATTGATCCTGCCGGTCCGGTCGATGACACAGGCCCTGAGGAGTTCTGCGAGCAGGTCGATGAGTCCGGACCCGCATATCCCTGCCGGAGGTATGTGGTTGATGGTCTCGTAGACTGGGACCAGGGATTCGTAGTCCAGGGTAACCCGCTCAATCGCCCCGGGATTTGCCCGCATCCCGAAGAGGACCTCTCCCCCTTCGAGGGCGGGTCCTGCAGCACCCGCACACGCGAACATCCAGTCATTATTGCCGAGCACGACCTCGAAGTTCGTCCCTACATCGATAAGGAGCGATATCTCGGGTCTTTCGGCCATGCCGCACGCGAGGATGTCGGCGACGATGTCACCGCCGATGAAATCAGAAACAGCCGGGAAGATGAAGACCCCTGCCCCTGGGTTGACATTAAGCCCGATACGCTGTGAAACGGTCGAAAGGGCCCTCCTGACTACCGGTACATACGGCTCCTCAATCATGTAGGCCGGATCAATCCCCATCAGGATATGCGTCATGATCGTATTGCCGGCAACGACAATCTCGTAGATATCCTCGCGGTCAATGCCCGCGTTGTTTGCCGCAGCTGTTATGGCACTGTTGATGGACTCGGCAGCGAGTTCCTGGAGACGACCGAGCCCTCCCTTCCGGGCGTAGTTTACCCTGGACAGGATGTCCTCGCCGCAGCTGATCTGCCTGTTGTAATTCGAGGCGACGCCTGCAATGGTCCCGTCGTTCAGGTTCCTGATGTATGCGACAACAGTGGTCGTCCCGAGGTCGACTGCCACCCCAAAGAGATTTTTTGACGTGTCGCCCTTTTCCATGTCTATGACACGGTACCCCCCGGGAACAAGCGCTATGCTTGCCGTAACCTTCCAGCCGCTCTCACGGAGAATTGATGGGATCTGCCTCAGAACTTCAAGGGGGGCATATACTTTTTCACCGGAAGGCCCGCCTGCCTTCGTCACCCCTTCGAGGAGACGATAAAGGTCGGTCGATGGGTCGACAAGCGTAGGCGGTGTAAGTTCAACGTAGTATTTCCAGACGGACGGTTTGAACTCGACCTCAAGACCGCGTACCTGGACAAGGATCTGCTGGGCCTGGATAAATGACCGTTCAGGTATGAAGACCTGGACATCATCAAGGATTACCGTTTCACAGGCCAGGCAGGCCCCGTTTTCCAGTTCCTCCCGGGTGAAGAAGTGGCCATACTTGTCCCTGTCGAAGTCCACCCTCCCTGACCTGACAAATACAGTGCACTTACCGCACTTGCCCTGCCCGCCACACACGGCATTCATATGGATGTCAGCCCGTTGTGCGGCAGTGAGAATAGTCTCGCCCTTTTCAACTGATATTTTTCGGAAACCCGGAAGGAAGGTAATGGTGGTCATGGCTACGAGGTCCTGACGGCCGGTACATTCATAGTCAGGTGGCGCGTCCCGGATATACTATACCTTGTCCGGTAATACAAAAAATAGTCCTTGTACGACCTGTCTCTCTCCCAGGTAGCCATGTCATGGCTTTACCATGGTCTCAAAACGAGAGGTGCACGGCTTAGGAGCGAGGACGGTTTTTTCCATTCTCCGTCCGAAATATCCTTTACACCTCCATGAATCAGTCACAGGCAAGGGGCAGGTAATGAGACTCGGAGTACTCTGCTCGGGGGGAAAGGACTCCTTGTATGCGGCCTACCGGGCCCTGGAGACAGGTAACGAGCTCGCGTGCCTTATCTCCGTCGAGTCAGCCAACCCTGACTCCTATCTGTTCCATACCCCGAATATCCGCTTCGTCGGGCTCCAGGCACAGGCTGCAGGACTGCCTCATGTCCGGGTGCGGTCGCAGGGAGAGGAAGAGGTCGAAGTCCTGGACCTTGAACATGCCATCCTGGTTGCAAAACAGGAACACGGGGTCGATGGGGTGGTTACCGGGGCGATCCGCTCGGTGTACCAGGCGACCCGCGTCCAGAAAGTCTGTTCGCGGCACGACCTCTGGTGTTTCAACCCCCTGTGGCTGACGGACGAGGAGTCCTATCTGGAACGCCTCCTCGGATCCGGTTTTTCAGTGCTGATCACTGGAGTATATGCCGAACCGTTCGGAGAGGACTGGCTCGGAAGGAAGCTCGACGAAAGGGCTGTCGGGGAGCTGAAGATGATTGCAGCCCGGTACCGGACCACTTTGACCGGAGAGGGGGGAGAGTTCGAGACTTTCGTGGTCGACTGCCCCCTTTTTTCAAGAAGAATTGCTGTTCTGGCTACCGAAACCCGGTACGGGAACTTCCGGGGGACCTTCACTATCGGGGATGCATGCCTGACGGAAAAATAGTCCTTGTGATCGACTGCTGTGCAACGCCATGCTCCCTGTCCCATGACGAATTTGTCCTGCCGGTAGAATCCATCGTCCGGAAAGCGGGCTTTCATCCCCGCCCAGTCCATTACCTGGATGTCCGCCAGGAGCACCTCCTTTTTGCAGCCGGAGCGGTCCTCTGCGGGACGGCAATGATGGACAATGCTTTTTCGGACCATCCCGAGGCTTTTTCATGGATACCTGTGTGCTGCATCCCCGTAATGGGCATCTGTGCCGGGATGGAGGCAATCGCCCTTTCATATGGGGGGGTGCTCGTCAGTTGTGAGGAGATAGGAATGACGGAGGTATCTTTTAACCTGGACTGGACCGTCCCGGAAGTGACCGGTCCGGTCATGGCGTTTGAACTTCACAGGAACGCGGTCGCTCTCCCCCCGTGCTTCACGGTCCTTGCCACCTCCCCGCGCTGCATCCAGGCGGTGAGACACCAGGAAAAACCTCATATGGCCGTAATGTTCCATCCTGAGGTCAGGAACGAGTGGGTGATTGAACAGTTCCTTCATTATATCGTTGGTAATGACCTCCGGACCGGTCTCCGGGGGTGACCAGCAACCTATTATCCCTCTGATATGAGACACCACTTTACGTCTGGATGGAGGG